>JAHRWT010000073.1 GCA_019105045.1 Sterolibacterium sp. | reverse complement strand
GAAGCCGAGGGTGCTGCGCGCGTGGCCAAGTACTGGGCCTGCGAGTGCGGCCACCGCGTGGCGCATGCCTCGTCCCACATGCATGGCGGCATGGGCTCCGACGTGAGCTATCCGATCCATCGTTTCCTCTACTGGAGCCGCGCGCTGGAGCTCTCGCTGGGCGGCGCGACGGCCGACCTTGAGCGGCTGGGCGACTGGCTGGCCAGGCCGGAAACCGTCGGCGTCGAGCTTTGATTCCCTTGCCCAACCTTACCGCGAAAGATCAATCATGTTTGTCGATTTGACCCCGGAACAGAAGGCGCTGCGCAAGGAAATCCGCGCCTACTTCAACTCCATCATGACTGAAGACATCCGTCTGGCGCTGCGCCGCGAAGACGGTGACGAGCGTCATGAGGCCTACAAAAATCTGTGCCGGCAGATGGGCCGTGACGGCTGGCTGGCCGTTGGCTGGCCCAAGGAATACGGCGGCCGTGGTTACACGCCGATCGAGCAACTGATCTTCTTTGAAGAAGTTTTCATCGCCGGCGCCACCCTGCCTTTCGTCACCGTGAATACCGTGGGACCTGCGCTGATGGCCCACGGCTCGGAAGAGCACAAGAAAAAATTCCTTCCCGGCATCGCCGCCGGCGAGCTGCATTTCGCCATCGGCTATACCGAGGGCAATGCCGGTACCGACTTGGCCACTCTGACCACCAGTGCGGTGCAGGAAGGGGATCATTTTGTCGTCAACGGCAGCAAGTTGTTCACTTCGGATGCCGAATCGGCCGACTATATCTGGCTGGCGGCCAGAACCAATCCGGAAGAAAAGCGCCACAAAGGCATTTCCATCCTGATTGTCGATACCCAGGCCGAAGGCTATTCACTGACGCCCATCCATACCGTCGGCCACCGCACCAACGCCACCTATTACGACAACGTCAAAGTGCCGGCCAACATGCTGGTCGGCCAGTTGCACGGCGGCTGGAAGCTGATCACCGCCCAGCTCAACCACGAGCGGGTCGGCCTGGGCGCTTTCGGGGTCAAGGCCACCGGCGCTTTCCAGCAAGTGTTGACCTGGGCCAAGACGCCTGACGAACACGGTCGCCGCGCTGTCGATCAAGGTTGGGTGCGCCGCGCCCTGGCCGAAGCCTACAGCCAGATCGAAGCCATGCGCCTGCTCAACTACCGTCTGTCGGCCGACATCACTGCCGGCCGCATGGATGTGGGCCTGGCTTCGGCCTCCAAGGTGTATGGCACGGAAACCATGATCAACGTGTTCCGCCGCCTGATGGAAGTCGTCGGCTCTGCCAGTCTTTATCGGCTGGGCAGTCCGGCTGCCGAACTCAAGGCCTTGCTGGAAGAAGAATACCGGGCCGCTACCATCAACACTTTTGGCGGCGGCGTCAATGAGCTGCAACGTGACCTGATCGCTCAGTTCGCCCTGCGCATGCCGCGCTCACGTTGATTGCTGATTGCTGATTTTCTTGGGAAAGCTCTGTACGCCCGATTCGGACAGAGCTTCCCCAGGCAGGTTTCGACATTTCCTACAGGCGCATCGCAAGGCGACATGGCTGAGCTGAGCTATCCTTTCCCCCTTCCACCCCCAACAGGAGAGTTGGTCGATGTGGCTGAGGGGGTCAAATGGCTGCGCATGCCGTTGCCGCTGGGGCTGGATCATATCAACCTGTATCTGGTGGCCGATGAAGATGAGAACGGCCCCGGTTGGTTGATCATCGACACCGGTATCAGCAATGACGTCACCCGAGCGCTGTGGCAGCAAATTCTGGCTGGCCCACTGGCCGGGCAACGCATCACCGGCGTACTGTGCACCCACTACCACTACGATCACGCCGGCCTGGCCGGCTGGCTCACTGAAATGCTGCGCGTACCGCTGTACATGAGTTACGGCGAATATTTCACCCTGCGCACGCTGGCGGCTTCCACTGAAGTCAATCTATCCTGGCAATATCTGGAATACTTCCAGCGCGCCGGTTTCCCGGCAGAACATCTGGATGACCTCGGCGCGGTATTGGCCATGGCCAGCCAGCTGATCAGTTCGCCACCCACCGCTTTTCGCCGTCTGCGGGCTGGCCAGGAGCTGACTCTGGCCGGCCATCGCTGGCAGCTTCATCTGGGCGAAGGCCATGTGGCCGAACACATGCTGCTGCATGATGCTCAGCGCAATATTCTGATTGCCGGCGACCAGCTGCTGCCGCGCATCACTTCCAACGTCAGCGTGCTGCCCTCAGAACCTGAAGGCGACTTGATCGGCGACTGGTTGGGCTCCCTGGCCCGCCTGCAAGCACTGCCCGAGCAGACTCTGGTGCTGCCCGCCCACGAACTGCCCTACCACGGTCTGCAAACACGCATCCAACAGCTGCAACGCCACCATGGCCAGCATTTGGATCACCTGCGCCGACTGTGTCAAAGCCAGGCGCCAACCATCTACGAAGCCACCCAACAACTCTTCGCCCATCGCGGCAAACTGCAGCCCATCGACCAGATGATGGCCCAGGGCGAATGCCTGGCCCACCTGAACTACTTGCACCAGCGCGGTGAGCTTGAACGTAGCCTGGACGAAACGGGTTGTTATCGTTATCGCTGTCGTTACTGATATGCCGACGGATATTCCGCTCAGGAAGCCCTGCGCAAAGCGTTCTTCAGTAGGCGTTTGCGTCGCGGAAGCCGCGGAGGATGGTCAGGACGATGATGCGCAGGTCCAGCCAGAGTGACCAGTTTTCGATGTAATACAGGTCGTATTCGACACGCTTTGCCATCTTTTCCAGCGTATCGGTTTCGCCACGGAAGCCATTGATTTGTGCCCAGCCGGTGATGCCCGGCTTCATCAGGTGGCGCAGCATGTAGCGGTCAACCAGTTCCTTGTATTGTTCGTTGTGCGCCAGGGCGTGGGGGCGGGGGCCGACGATGGACATTTCACCGCGCAGCACATTGAAGAACTGCGGTAGTTCGTCCAGGCTGTGGCGGCGAATGAAGGCACCGAAGGGTGTGATCCGGTGATCGTTTCTGGTTGCCTGGGTGACTTGGCCGGGCGCGTCCTGGTGCAGTTTCATGCTGCGAAATTTCAGCACGTTGATTTCCTCGCCACCCAGACCGAGACGTTTTTGCCGGAACAGTACCGGCCCCGGCGAGCTCAGTTTGACGCCGATGGCGATCAGTGCCAGCACAGGGCTGATCAACAGCAGAATCAGGGCGGCCAGTATGCGATCTTCAATTGCCTTGATCAGTCTGTTGATGCCATCCATGGAGGAATCGGCCAGGCTCATGACGGGGAAGCCGGCGACTTCGGTAATCGACTGGTTCAGCAGATGCAGGCCGGACATATCCGGGACATAGCGCAGCGGTACCGGGGAGTGCCGCAGCAGGTGCATGATCTTGCGGATGGTGTCTTCCTCTTTCAGCGGCAAGGTGATCCATACCTGGTCGATTTCGGTTTGTCGCACGTAGTCTGCCAGTTGGTTCAGGCCGTCAAAGCGGCGCACTGTTGCCGGCAGAGCGGCCCTGTGCTTGTCTTCACACGCAGAATGTGAATCGTTGGGTTCATTTTGCGTACAAAACAGGGCATTGACCTGCAAACCCGTCCAGGGGGCTGCCTGCAGCCCTTGCAGCAAGGTGATGCCTGACAGGTTATTGCTGATGATCACGATACGTCGCACGTTGTAGCCACGGTTGCGCAAACCGCGCAGCACCACACGCAGTATGCTGCGTTCAAGCATGAAGCCGAGCCAGCCCAGCACCGACCAGATCAGAAACCAGCCACGTGAAAAATCGCCGCTGCGTTTGGTCAAGAACATGATCAGGGTGAGCAGGGTCAATACCGCGCACCAAGCCAGCGTCACTGACCCCAGTTCTTTTGAAAGCGGGCTTCCCCGGCGGGCAGAATACACATCGAAGAGCGGAAAGATCACCAGCACCAGCAGCATTCCGCGGACCAGGCCCAGGTCGTAACCGGAAATATCCGGCGGGCTGGCATGCAGGTAGATCAGCATGGCCAGCCAGCCGGTCATTCCCGTCAAGGCGGCATCGCTGATGCGCAGCAACACATCGAGTGTCGAAGCATGTTTTTGGAGTATGCCGCGAACGCTCATGTCAAGGTTTGCGCAAAGTGGGGGGGGCAGAGGCGGGACGCGTTCAAAGCGGCCGACCCTGTGGCTGGCTTTGTCGCGGGTGGGGGGAAGGAATCGTTGTTTTTGACAGGCCAAGCGAGGCAAGCCGCAAGCGCAACCGCAACCGCAACCACCACACGGCCCACAGCGCCATGCCCACGCCCAGCAAATCCGCCGTCCAGTCCAGCAGACTGCTTTCGCGCCCTGGCAAGCTGAGCTGATGCCATTCATCCGTCGCGCCAATGCCGGCGGCCACCAGCGCAATCAGCCACAGCGGCCAGGCAAAACCGATACCCAGCAATACGGTCAGCACAAAAAAACAGCCGGCATGTGCCAGTTTGTCCCAGGGGGCGGGAAGCAATCCCGCCGCCTCCGGCTGTGCGCCGCCAATGAACAGGGCAGCAATCATCCCTGTCACCAGCAATCGGGAGAGCCACAAAAGCACCATAAAAGTCCGCAAAGCCATTCAAAAAATGATAACCACATACTTTAGCACAATTGCACTTGGCAGGCCGCCGTCATCAATCAAGCAACCGGGCAATTGCACGAAGTTTTGCCACAGCTACGCCCTTGCAGATGCGGCGTGCCGGTTGTTCGGATTCAATCCATGAAGGGATTGTGCGCCGGGGGTTGTGCTGGCGGTGGTTGCCAGGGTTGCCCGGCGGTCGGCGGCGACATTGCCGTCTGGGAGCGTGGCTCGACAGTTTGCGCCGGTATTGCTGCGGTGTCCGGGGAGGGTGCTGATTGTGGCGGCGCGTGGACGGGCGCCGCCGCCCGGGTGTCTGCGGAGGATGATCGGCGCGCCGCTGGCGGCGATTCGTGGTGAAAAAACACGCCGGCGAGAAACGCAAAGTAAATCGCATTGGCGGGGATGTGCAGATTGAAGTCGAGCAGGCCGTGCAAGCCCAGCAGCAACAGACTGATGCCCGCCGCCACCTGGGCAAAGCGCAGTTGCGACCAGTCGTCCTTTGTCCATACCTGGCGCCAGCGCAGCAGATAGAGCAGCAAAAACACCGCGATCAGAGCGCCGGCCAGCAAACCACCTTCAAACAGCCATTCCAGATAATCGTTGTGCGCATGATTGACGAACATCGGCACATCTTCGGTTTGGAAGCGCCGATAGACTGCTGGGAAGGTGCCGATGCCGCTGCCCAGCGGAAAGAATTCGCCAATTCCCGCCAGCGCGCCAGCATAAATTGACCAGCGCCAGTCATCGCCCACGTTTTGTTCGGTGAAGCGTTCGAGCACGGGCAACAGGCCGATTTCCAGTGCCAGCATCACGCCTACGCTGGTGATGACGGCAACCAGCCCGCCTGAGCGCCGGCCACCGATGCGTCGGGCAAACAGCAGGGTACTGAAAAAAATCGCCAGCATACCCAGCGCCAGACCGCTGCGCGAGCGGGTGAATACCAGTCCCAGCAGTATGGCAATGCTGGCTGCGGCGAGCATTGCCGCGCGGTTGAACCTGAACTCATGTGGCAGCAGACCGGCCAGCCGTTGCCGCAATGGGGGGGGACGATGCTGGCGCGGTTTGGGCGGGCGGACTCGGACTGTTGGGTCGGCATGGAGGTTGGCCGCCAGCAGCGCCAGGCCCAGTGGCAAGGCCATTTCCAGCAGACCGGCCAGGTGGTCGCGGTTGGCGTAGGTACCGATCGCACTGTGGCCATGCAGCCCGCCCGCAGCGCCAATGATGCTGACCGCACCCGTGCCAAACTGCGCCAGACCGATGACGGCCTCGAATACCGCAATGCCGATGAACAGCAGCACCAGCGTGTTCAGTTTCTTGTCGGGCAGACCTGCGGTGGCGACGAATACGGCGACTGGCGCGAGCAGGGCCAGTCCGGAAAATGCAGTCATTTGCGGCACCAGAGACAGTGGCCGCCAGCCGTTGTCGATATCAACGGCCGCCAGGGCGCCGGCATAGGCCGCCCGCCCGGGCAGCGCCGTCCAGAGCGAGTCGGGCAAGGGCAGCAGATGCAGCAAGGGCAGCAACAGCAAGCCGGCCAGCGTCAGCAGCATGGTGCGGGACAGATGGCGCAGGAAATCCGGCTGACTGATCGTTTGCACCAGCAAGGCCAGCGCCAGCAGTTCAAGTATCAGCAGCGGTATGGGACGGTTTCCTGCCGTGAACAGTGGCGCGAACAGGAGTACCGAGACCAGCAGCGGCATACCCAGAAAAACAAACCCCGCTGCTTGCGGAGCGGGGCGAGACATGGCAGTCACGAGGCAGGAAGGGCAGGGAGGAAGTGGAACGGGTGAAGAGATGAAGGTGGAGGAGGGCAAACCTTCAGGAGTGATTCTTCAGTATGCAGCACATGCGACCAACCAAGAGCCTACGGGCGACACGCTGCCGGTCATGTAATCCAGGCAGCGTGTTCAATGCTTTATCTTCAAAACGGACTGACCGGAGCATCGTTCTGATTCTTGTTCGCATGGACACCCAAGCTTACGACACCAGCCAGGAAGCCTCCCAGACCCATCGTATAGGCGCTGCCATCCGCGACAGGGGCACTCGTCGGAAAGTCTTGACTCAGCAGCGCGGTACGATCAGTCGTTGCGCCGGAGCCGATCGGGCTGCCATCGTTCATTGTGCCGCCAATTGCTTCGGCAAACTGCACCGGTTGTTTGGCTGAAGCAACCTTGAACGGCTCTTTGCCGCAGGCGGTGAATTTGTCGAAGGCCAGCAGGCTGTTTTCCGGCATCTGGGTAACACAGCCGTCCTGATAAACCACGGATGCCGTTGCGCCATTGAGGGAGATGACGCGATCACCGGTGGCCAGCGATGTCCCCGACTTGGCCGCCAGATAACCGCTGCCCTTATTCACCAGCACCTTGCCGGAGACATTCGTCAGCGTTGCCAACGAAGCCTGTTCGGCGGCCTGTGCGGCCATGCTGCCGGCCGCAAGAATGCTGGTGACGATACTTGCAGCGATGAGTGTTTTTTTCATTTTGATTCTCCCGTTGCCGGATAGTTGATTGTTCAAACGGCCTGCCAAACGCGCGGCGCATAAACCGCAGACAAGAAAAAATGCCCCGCTAGCGACGGGGAAAGATGCCTTGATTCTACTTCACTCAGGCGTCAAGTCAACAAAAGGTGTTTGCAGAGGTTTGCAAACATTTCAGTCCAGCTTCTGTTGTTCTATCGTCATGTCATCAAACCAGATGCTGCCGCGCGCTTCGAGATCAAGAGCGGCCCGTCCCGCCAGTTCAAGGCGCAAGGATTGCACGTCGCAGTCGGTTGCGGGAACTTCGAACGACAGGGAAAAATAACGCCACTGGTCGCTGCCCAGAAAACGTTCGCTGTTGCCCAGCAGCGTTGCTTGCCGGCCCTGGCAGGCAATGACCCATTGCAGTCCCTGGCTGGTTTCCAGACTTTCCGGGCGTACCCGGCCACGCAAGGTGTATTTGCCCGGCGTCAGCAGCAGATGCTGGTAGAGATGGTTGTATTTCAGCTTGGCACCGCGAAAAACCACATGCAGCGCACGGCTGCCGGTACTGCCAAAAGTGGCGGCGGTTTCCACCAGTACGTGCGACAGCGGATGGGCGATCCAGTCAAAGCCCAGATTGCTCAGGGGATACTCAAATCCGCCATTGAACAGGTTGCCCACTGAATTGATCTGCTCACCTGGCAGGTTGTTCAGCCAGACGAAATAGGCATCGGTCCACAGGCCCTCACGCTGCAAGCGCCCGACAAAAGTGCGCAGCGCCGATTCGCTCATTGTGTTTGGGCCTTTCTGTTGCAAGGCAAACAGGGCGTGCACCGTGGCCACTTGCTGGGCCTTGCTGGCGGCAAAAGAGAAGAATGCCGGCCACCAGGTCAGCTGTTTTTTCAGCAGTGGCGCGAATGCCGGCAAGGTGGCCGGGTTTTCTGCCAGATGCAGCAAGGCCGGAAACAGGATGTTGCGCGCGTCTGCATTGAACGCCAGGGCAATATCCCAGTGTTGCAAGGCGCGTGCCACATCGCCCTGACGTAACCAGAAGGCCGCGACGTCCATTTGCACGTCGGTACGCCGGGGAGTCATCACGGCCGCTGCGTCCATTGCGTGTTGTGCCGCAGGAAGGTCGCCGGACTTTTCCAGCAACTGCCCGAGAATCACATAGCTGCGGCCACTGGCCGGATTGGCGCGCAAGGCTTCGCGCAACTGCGCCAGCGCGACGCTGGGCGGGGTATCGGCGACAGCTTGTGCGCTGTCCATGCCTTGCAGGAGCAGGGCATGTGGATGTCTGGGCTGCCACTGTAAAGCGACTGCCTCATTGCCCGGTTGCTGGGCGAAGTATTCGGCGACATTGACTGCCAAGACCTGCCAGGCCAGCAAGCCGACCACGATGAACATCAGCCCGCCCGCCAGCCATGCCGGCAAATGTTGTTTCTGTGTCATGTCATGCATCTTGTGCATACCGTATGTACATTTGTGTGTTTGTGCGTTTGTGTGTTTGTGTGCTTGTTCAGATCAGATGGTGTGAAGAATCCTCGAGTCCCCGCACCCCACTGCCGGGCAGGCGCAGCGCACTTCAGCCCATCTTGTGATACATCCCGCGAATGAGGAAGGCGGACGAATTGCGAACGACTTCCAGTGTGATCGTGCCGTTATAGATGCGCGGCGTGCTGCTGTTCCGGGACAGTACCCGTGCCTGGAAGCTGCCTTGGCCACGATAGGTACTGCCGTCCTTGACCCAGTTCATGTTGTAGATGGTGAGTTTGCGCGCATGGGTGTCACGGAACAGGTTGTCGTAATCGTTGCGAATATGCGCCTTGCCGCCGTTCTCGATGCGGGCGTTTTCGTCGAACAGGGCAAGAAAGGCTTCCAGATCGCCCTTTTCGTAGAGTATGGACAGCGCATCCAGTAACCCCCCCAGGTTTTCCGTGCCATCGTCGGCAGCCGCCGCAGCGGCGCCTGGGGGCGGCACGGTGGCTACGGTTGCCATGGGCGCCGTGGCGGGGAGGGAGGCAGGCGAGGGTGAGGACATTGGGGGGGCGACTGCCGGTCGGGTGGGTTGATGGGGCGCGGGGGGGCTTTGGCCGGTAGCGGCTGCGGGGACGGTCGGCTGGGCGGGGGCGCTGACTGGCGTGGCCGGTCTGGTGGACGCCGTCGGCGCAGGGGTCGTTGCCACTGAGGCTGCGTTTCTGGTGGCCACAGGTGCAGCAACCGGCGTGGCCGCAGGTATTGCCACCGCCGCCACGGCCAGTGTTGTTGCTGTGTTGACCTCCCTGAGCGTCGTGGTCGCCTTCATCGTGGCCGTATCTGCCGCATCGCGCAATGTGTTGGCCGTTTTTGTGGTTTGCGTGGGCGTTTCATCCGCCGCCGCCGCAGTTTCAGCGTTGGATACGAGGCGGGTCGGCGTGGTGAGCGCTGGCGCATCCGGCATCGGCATGGTCTGGCCGGTGGTGGCCAGTTGTTTCAGATATTCGATCTGCTGGTTGTCGTGATGCTGCGCCTGCGCCGGTTTCGATGCGTCCGCAATCACGGCAGCGGGCTGCTGCGCAAAGTCATCGCCTGCGCCAATCGCGCCGCTGGGTGTGCGGTTGAGATAGACCAGCCCCACGGCCGCCACGGCCAGCAGGGCAAAGCCCGCCAGCACCAACTGCGGCAGGTGTCTGGCTGCCCAGGGGGGCAACAGGGGGGCGGCCGGCGTGGTGCTGTGGCGACGCCGCGTAGCGCGCAGGGGGGCGGCCGGTGTGATGGTCTGACGTGCCTGTTGCGCCTGGCGCAATGAAAGATCATAGGCTGACCGGGCAGCCGGCGAATGCAGGTTGGTATAGGCCAGATTGATCCGTGCCGCATGGGATGCCTGACGATCGGTATCCAGACCTTCCAGTACGTGACGGTCCGGGTGATACAGACGCATCAGCAGGCGATGATTGATCTTGAGTTCTTCGGGGCTGGCCGTCGGGCGGGTTCCCAGCACGCGATAGTGATTCGCATCATGCGCCAGCAATATCTGTTCAATGAAGAATTGTGCAGCCGGACGGACATCTTCCGGCGCAGAAAAAGGCGGCAGCACGATGTCTTCCGGCAGGGGGGCGCCACCGGCCAGACGCAGCAGCAGGCCGATGTCATCCGGCAAGTCAGCCTTGCCGTGCAACAGTTCGGCAAACTGGCTGGGTGTCTGGTAGACGGCCAGTGCAAGCGACAGGCTTTCCGGCAGGCGCTGCGCATCCGCCTTGCCGGCAGTTTCGCCATTGGGGTCGTTCACCGATACCGTATCCGCGCCACTCATGCCGTCAGTCGTCACGCCGTCTGGCGCTCCGGTTTGCTTTCGCCGTACTGATAGTAGTAATAGTTGTTGTAGTAGCCATAGGCGCTGCCGCGTGCGCCCATCTTGGTCAGGATGCCGCCGATCAGCCGGCTGCGCGTGGCGAGCAGCCGCTTCACGGCATTGCGCGCATGATCCCGGCCCGTGCTGCCTGCTTCGACCACCAGCAGCGTGGCTTCGGCCAGGCTGCCCAGCAGCGGCGCATCGGCCAGCCCCAGCACCGGCGGCCCGTCGATGATCACCTGATCGAACTTTTCCGCTGCCAGATTGAGGAGTTGCACCATCTTGTTGCCGCCCAGCAGTTCCGCCGGATTGGGTGGCAGCGGGCCGGACGGCATCAGGAACATTTTCGGCACGTGCGTGGCGCGGGTAATCGCCGCAGGCTGGATGTCGCCGGCAAGATAATTGGTCAGCCCGGTTTCATTGCTCAAGGAAAGTTTCTTGTGCAAGGAGGCCTTGCGCAAATCGCAGTCGATCAGCAGTGTGGTCTTGCCGGCCTGGGCGAAGTGGATGGCCAGGCTCAGCGCCGTGGTGCTCTTGCCTTCGCCCATCGAAGTGCTTGTCAGCATCAATACTTTCGGCAT
>JAHRWT010000025.1 GCA_019105045.1 Sterolibacterium sp. | reverse complement strand
CCACGCCCTTGCGGCTGATTTTCACGGCTGGATTGGCGCGGATGTTGCGCACCCAGAGCGGGTCTTGCGGGCTGCCGCCATTGGAGGCCACCAGCAGTATCCTGTCGCCTTCTTCAACATAGAACAGCGGCTGGATGCGCGGTTTGCCGGATTGGCGGCCGATCGTGGTCATCAGCAAGACTGGCCGTCCCAGAAAGCTGTTGCCCAGCCGGCCGCCGCTGAGTTTGAGCAGCCAGACGTTGCTGCGGGTGATCAGCTTCTTGGCGAAGTTGAAGCGCTGCTCTTCAGCCGCTGTGTGCTTGGTGGTGATGCCCCGCTGGGCTTCAAGGTCCAGGCGCTCGCCGACGACGAACAGACTGAGCACGTTGGTCGTGAGTTTTTTCATGAGTTCGCCAAACGACATGGGGTCTCCGGTTGCGCAGTGAGAAAATGCGCGTGATTTTACGTCGTATACAAGGCGATACAAGGTGATGCAGGCAGCACACACACCAACGCACGCAGCCGACACGCAGCCGACACATATCCGGCACGTATCCGGTACGTATCCGGTACGTATCCGGCACGCGGCCATGCCACACAGGCGGGCGGGGCGTCAGTCGCGCATCGGTTTTGGCGCGGGCGGCGTTAGTCTTTTCGGACGATGCCGCTGGCCCGTGCTGGGCGACAATAGCCGGCTGTTTTCAAGCAGCCTCAGCCGAGGCCCAACCAGAGGCAAGAAATCGCCATGAGTGACAAGGAACAGCTCGAAAGATTCCGCCAGGAAACCCGTGCCTGGCTGGAGGAAAACTGTCCGCCAGAGATGCGCACGCCAACGCCGGAAGGCGGCATCGTCTGGGTCGGCAGCCAGATCCAGTTCGATTCAGAGCCACAACGTCTGTGGTATGAACGGATGCGCGACAAGCGCTGGTTCGCGCCGACCTGGCCGGTGGAATATGGCGGCGGCGGTTTGTCCAAAGCCGAAGCCAGCATACTGGAGCGCGAACTTTCGCGCCTGAAATGCCGCCTGCCCATGGTCAATCTGGGCATCTGGATGATCGGCCCCATCATTCTTGAATTCGGCACTGAAGCGCAGCGCCAACAGCACATTCCCAAAATGTGTTCCGGCGAAGCCAGTTGGTGCCAGGGTTTTTCCGAACCGAATGCCGGCTCGGATCTGGCCAGCCTGCAAATGAAAGCCGATGAGGATGGCGATGATTTCATTCTCAATGGCTCGAAGATCTGGACCTCCTACGCGCAGAAATCCGACTGGATGTACTGCCTGATCCGTACCGACAACGATCCGGCCAAGAACAAGCAGCAAGGCATCACCCTGATCCTGCTCGACATGAAGACGCCGGGCATCAGCGTCAAGCCGATCGAGCTGCTTTCCGGCAAGTCCAATTTTTGCCAGGTGTTCTTTGACAACGTGCGCGTGCCGAAGCAAAACGTCATCGGTGAAATCAACGGCGGCTGGCCCATCGTCAAGAAGCTGCTGCAGTATGAGCGCAGCGCCATGGCCAAGCTCAACGAATCCAGCGTCAAGGGCCGTGATCTGACTTCGCTGGCGCACGAGTATCTGCCGCAAGTCACCGATCCGCAGCAGAAGGCGGCACTGCGCGACCGCATCGCCGGCATACTCATCGACGAAAAAGCCTTTCTGTTCACCATGCAGCGTGTGGGTGAAGAAGCCAAGGCCGGCGGCGATGTCGGTACGATCACCTCGATCTTCAAATATGCGTCCGCCGAAGAAGGCCGCCACAAGTACGAAGCCTTGCTGGCGCTGATGGGCCATCGGGCGCTGGGTTGGGATACGGGTGAAGCCGGCCAGGAATTCAACGATGATGAACTGATGGTTGCCAAGCAATGGCTGCTCTCCTGGACTTTCTGCATTGCCGGCGGCACGTCCGAAATCCAGCTCAACGTCATCGCCAAGCGCATACTCGGTTTGCCCTCGTAACATACCGAGCCTGCAGCCTGACACATTCGTGAGCGAACGCGTGCAAACCCAAATAGGGCCCTCCACCCCCCGCCCCCGCCCCGAGGCGGGGGATAAAGCGGGCTCGCTGCGCTCGATCATTTGAAAGAACACCGGATTCGCAATTACACGCCTAAGCCAAGTATCCACGCCGCCGCGAGAGAGAAAAGAACATGGGACTCCTGTTTAACGAAGAACAACGCCTGCTGCAGGAAACCGCGCAGGATTATTTCAAGAACAACACCAGCACCCAGGCTTTGCGCAAGATGCGCGAAGACCAGGATGCGCTGTGCTACCAGCCCGAGCTGTGGCAGCAGATGGTCGACATGGGCTGGACAGGTATTCTCGCCAGCGAGGAAGACGGCGGCCTGGGCTTTGGCTTTCAGGGCGTGGGCGCTGTGCTCGAACCTGCTGGCCAAACCCTGGCTGGCTCGCCTTTCATGGCCACGGTGGTGCTGGGTGGCTCCGCCTTGACACTGGGGGGGAGCGAAGCGCAACGCGGCCAGTGGCTGCCCCGGCTGATTGCCGGCGAAGTGCGCTTTGCCCTGGCGATCGACGAAGGCCCGCGCCATGATCCCAAGCATTGCCACACCACGGCCAGCAAGAATGACCAGGGTTATGTGCTCAACGGCACGAAACAATTCGTCATGGATGGCGGCTGCGCCGATCAGCTGATTGTTTCCGCCAGGACAGACAAGGGGCAGACGCTGTTTCTGGTCGATGCCCAGGCCGCGGGCATCAGCCGCCACCGGCTGTCGATGATCGATACCCGCAATGCTGCACGCATCGTTTTCGACCATGTGCAAGTCACTGACGACGCTGTGCTGGGTGGGGTGGACGATGGCGCCGAGCTGCTTGATCAAATTCTCGATCGTGGCCGCATCGCGCTGTGTGCCGAAATGCTGGGTATTGCCCAGTGGCTGTTCGATACCACCGTCGAATATCTCAAGCAGCGCGTGCAGTTCGATGTGCCGATCGGTTCCTTCCAGGCTTTGCAGCATCGCGCCGCCAAGATGTTTGTGCAGATGCAGTTGGCGCGCAGCACGGTGCTGGCCGCGCTGGCCATCGTCGATGAGAATCCGGCTTTCCTGCCTTTCTACGCCAGTGCGGCCAAGGCCAAGATGGGCGAAGTGCTGGAGCTGGTGAGCAGCGAAGCGGTACAGATGCACGGCGGCATCGGTGTTACCGAAGAGCTGGATGTTGGTCTGTACCTCAAGCGTGGCCGCGTCTGCGTGGCCGCGCTGGGTGATACCAGCTTCCATCGCGATCGTGTCGCTGGCATCATGGGCCTGTGATGCGGCACTGAATCCGGGTTTCTGACCCCGACCCCGACCCTGACCCCGGCCCTGCGCTGTGGTTCGTCAATCAAGAGGAGTGCTTGCACTCCTCTTTTGCTATCCCACATTCTGCCAACATCTCGCCAACATTCCGCCAATATTCCACCAACGGAGTTCGCCATGACCGACACTTTGCGCCCGCAATTGCAGGCCGTTGCCGCCCAGCTGACAGCGCCCGATGCGCCCTATGCGCTGGCTGAAATCCAGCACGACGGCCGGCCTTACCGCATCTACCAGAATGCGCCGGTCCATCTGGCGCAGCTGATCGAACAGGGGCGTGGCTTTGGCGACAAGTCATTTCTTGTCTGGCAGGAACAGCGTTTGAGTTATGCCGATTTCTATCGCCAGGTCGATGCCCTGGTGCCCGTGCTGCGTGAGCAATACGCCATCCGCAAAGGCGACAGGGTGGCCATCGCCATGCGCAACCGTCCCGAATGGATGGTGGCCTTTGCCGCAACCATTCTCTG
>JAHRWT010000014.1 GCA_019105045.1 Sterolibacterium sp. | reverse complement strand
GCCGGTCCACAGCATTTTTCGGGCAAAGCTGGGAACATCTCGGCCCATTTCCGGAATGGGCCTCAATAGATACACGGGTCGCTGCCTGGCAAACTCGCAACTGGTTCTGACCAGAGCATCACGATACGCAGCCAGATGCTGGTCATCTGACTTCGACACGGCAGCATGCGAAAAAGAAACGGCGGGCCGGGGACTTGAAGCTTCATTGCCTCCCGTTGCGTAAACAGTCGTTCGATTCACAATGATCAATGGCACATGCCGATCGATGCTGTTGTGACGATCGAGCGCAAATTGCACAAACTCACTGCAAAAACGGTCCTTGCGCCAGGCGCCAAGCGCCATTGGACATCCTGACATGGTCCAGTCGAGGACTTCTCCTTGCCTGCCCGGCAGGCTGGCTTCCACACTCCTGACCACAGAGGCAGCGTGGCTGTCACCAGCAACGATTGCAGCCAGTTTGCCCGATCCATATCGGCACTCCGGAATTATCAAAGCAGCCGCAGGATTCACGATGCACTCGCCCCTCCTTGGATTCCTATCAAGCGCACCCTGCGCTAACTTTTCCACTGCCGCCGGCAGGCGTCCTTCCATAACACCGTTTTCCGCTCTGATCCAAGCCGCAGGCAGCGCAACCAGCGCAATAACCGCCACCAGTGCGAACGCTGTTCGCCCCGCGCTCCAGGAAAATCGCTTGTGGCGCGCCGGTGTTTCCACCCAGCGATAGGAAATTTCGCCCAGTAGCAGGCTGAGTGCGATTGCCAGCGTGATTGCCAGCGGATCGTGCTGCTTTTCCAGGTACACCAGCGCCACCACGCAAGGCCAGTGCCAGAGATACACCGAATAGGAGTTGTTGCCCAACCATTGCGCAATCCGGCTGCCTGTCCAGAAAGACCCGGAGCGTGCAGCGATCAAGACCAGCGTCGCGCCAGCAACCGGCAACAAGGCGCTGCTCCCCGGCCAGGGCGTGTCTTTGCTGAACACGGCGACCGACAGAGCTATCATGGCCAAGCCAATGATTTCAAGCAGGCGCGAAATCACCACCGAGGGCAGACGCTCGCGCAGCAGCAGAAAGACCAAACCGCCACTGAGCATTTCCCAGGCGCGCGTGGGCAGCAGATAAAACGCCGCACTCGGCTTCCAGGGTGTCGCAACGACGGATAACGCCAGCGAAGCCGCCAGCCCCAGCAGCAGCGCAACGAGCAAGGTTTTTGCAGCAGGTCGCCAACGCCACACTGCCCACAATACCAGCGGCAAGAGCAGATAAAACTGCCACTCCACTGACAACGACCAGGTATGCAGCAACCACTTTTCATGCGAGGCGGTATCGAAATAACCCGCTTCACGCCAATATTTGATGTTGGAAATGAACAGCAGACTGCTAATACTGTGTGTTGCCAGTTGTCGATAATCCGGCCCAGGCAGGGCAAACCAACCCAGCCCCAACAACAGCGCACACAGCATGACCAGCGCCGGCACAATGCGCTTGCCACGCGCCAGATAGAACTGCCAGAGATCGAATCGCCCGTTTTCCAGTCCGCTGACGATGATGCGCGTCATCAAGTAGCCGGAAATGATGAAAAAAACGTCTACGCCAACAAAGCCCCCGGCAAACCCCGGTACGCCGAAGTGGTAAAGCACGACGGCCACCACCGCCCAGGCACGCAGACCATTGATGTCATCCCGAAATGAATCGGCTTGCTTGCTTGCTTGCTTGCTTGCTTGCTTGCTTGCTTGCTTGCTTGCTTGCTTGCTTGCTTGCAGGATTGTGGTCATGTTGTGCTGTTTGTAAAGTTGTTTTGAATAATTTTTTTGACTATTTTATTGGCTTTGCCTGTCTCAAGCTCACCCATCCAGCGACCACTCACCCGTATAGATTTTTTCGGCCCAGAACAGGGCGGTAATGGTTTTGGCATCGGTGATGTCGCCATCGCGCACGGCCAGCACGGCATCGCTGAGTGACAGCTCGATGACTTCGAGAAATTCGCCCTGGTCGCGGGCAGGGCCGATGAAGCTGAGACCGTGGGCGAGGAAGATTTCGATGTGTTCGTCGGCATAGCCGATGCAAGGATGCATGGTGCCCAGGTGGCGCCAGTGCTTGGCCTTGTAGCCGGTTTCTTCGCGCAGTTCGCGGCGGGCGGTATCCAGCGCGGGTTCGCCGGCATCGATCTTGCCGGCGGGCAATTCGAGAAAGACCTGGCCAACGGGATAGCGAAACTGGCGTTCGAACAAGAGTTTGCCGTTGTCGAGCACGGCCAGCATGACCACCGCGCCCGGATGGCGGATGTATTCGCGCACGGCTTCCTGTCCATCGGGCAGACGCACGCGGTCGGCATGAACCTTGAGCAGGCGGCCACTGAAGACTTCCTGGCTGTCCAGACAGCTTTCCAGCAGATGCTGATCAGAAAGTGTTTTTGTATTCATGGGCAAACAGCCAGCAGGGCAACCAAAGGGCGACAAAAGGGTAACAAAAAGGCAGCCGGACCGTTGTTGACCGGGCTGCCTTCAGTTGTCGCGAGCAAGAATCAGAGTGAGCGCAGCAGGCTGACCGTGCCCAGATACATGGCAATCTGCGGGAACATGCCGAGCAGGGCAACGGCCAGGCCGTTGACCGACAGCAGCAGACGCATGTCGAAACCGGCGACCAGCGGTGCCTTGTCTTCCGGCGCATCGAAATACATCAGCTTGACGATACGCAGGTAATAGAAGGCGCCGATCAGCGAGAACAGGATGGCCACCAGCGCCAGCCACAGATGGCCGGCGTCGATTACCGCCAGCAGCACCAGGAACTTGGCCCAGAAGCCGATGAAGAACGGCACGCCAGCCATGGAGAACATGAGGATGGCCATCATCGCGGCAAACCACGGGCTGCGCTGGTTGAGTCCTTTGAAATCATTGATGTTGTCGGCCTCATGACCGGCACGCGAGAGCAGCAGGATCATGCCGAAAGCGCCCAGACTCATCAGCACATAGGCAATCGCGTAGTACAGCGCCGAGCTGTAGGCGGCAATCGCACGGTTGGGATCGATGTTGCCTTCGACCACGCCACTGAGCAGGCCGAGCAACAGAAAACCCATGTGTGAAATCGTTGAATAGGCCAGCATACGCTTGAGGTTGCTCTGCGCAATGGCGGCCAGGTTGCCAATGGCAATCGACAATACGGCCATGATCATCAGCATCTGTTGCCAGTGTTCGGCCAGTTCGAGCAGGCCATACACCAGCAGGCGCATGACCATGGCAAAGGCGGCCAGCTTGGGTGCGGAACCGATCAACAGGGTAATCGGCGTGGGCGCGCCCTGATAGACATCGGGTATCCACATGTGAAAGGGCACCACGCCGAGCTTGAAGGCCAGACCGGCAACCAGGAAGACCAGACCAAACAGCAATACCGGTTTGTTGGCTGCACCCTGGTAGATGGACTGGGCAATACCGCCGATTTCCAGCGTGCCGGTCGCACCGTAGATCATCGACATGCCGTAGAGCAGCAGGCCGGAGGCCAAGGCACCCAGCACGAAATATTTCATGGCGGCTTCGGTGGCCTTGGCCGAATCGCGGTCCAGTGCAACCAGCGCGTAGAGCGTCAGCGAAAGCAGTTCCAGACCCAGGTAGAGACTCAACAGATGGCTGGCTGAAATCAGCACATGCATACCCAGGGCACCAAACAGCAGCAGCAGGTAATACTCGCTCTTTTCCAGGCCGCGCACGGCCAGATAGCCACGGTTATAGACGATCATGAAGATCAGCACGACATCAACGAGAATCTTCAGCAGGTTGCCAAAGGCATCATTGACGAACATGTTGCTGAAGGTCAGCGCGACCTGGCCATCGAGCAGCATGGTGAAGGAAATCAGCGCGCAGCCGATCAGGGTGGCCTGGGTCAGCAGCGGCACCAGCCAGCGGCGCGTGGCCGACAGCAGCAGATCGAGCAGCAGGATCGTGCAGGCCATCGCCAGCAGAAAGATCTCTGCTGCGGCAGGATAGAAATCAGGTATCACAAAGTTCATGTTCGAATCTCTTTGGTCAGCCGGTTGCTCGGTTGATCGATGGATCGGTCAATCGGTGTATCGGTGAATCGAAGAATCAAGGCGTGGCGATCAGCTTGCCGACCGACACCTGCTCAAGCAGGTTGGCGACCGAAACATGCATGACTTCGGTGAAGGGGAAGGGATACAAGCCCATGCCCAGCACGCAGAATGCCAATATGCCAAGAATGAAAAACTCGCGGCGGTTGAGGTCCTGCATCTGGGCGACGTTCTTGTTGCCCACCGCGCCAAAGGCCACGCGCTTGTACATCCACAGGCTGTAGGCCGCGCCGAGGATCAGGGAAATCGCAGCGCCCAGACCAATCCAGAAGTTGTACTTGACCGCCCCCATGATCACCATGAATTCACCGACGAAGCCGGAGGTAGCGGGCAAACCCGAGTTGGCCATGGAGAACAGCAGGAAGAAAGCGGCAAACTTGGGCATGGTATTGACCACGCCACCGTAGTCGGCAATGTTGCGGCTGTGCAGACGGTCGTACATCACACCGATACAGAGGAACATCGCGCCGGAAACAAAACCGTGGGAAATCATCTGTACCAGCGCGCCTTCAAGGCCGATCTGGTTGAAGAGGAAGAAACCCAGGGTGACGAAACCCATGTGCGAAACGGAAGAGTAAGCCACCAGTTTTTTCATGTCGCCCTGGATGATGGCGACAAAACCAATGTAGATCACGGCAATCAGCGACAGGGCGATCATGTAGCCGGCGAGTTCCTGGCTGGCATCGGGCAGGATGGGCAACGAGAAACGCAGGAAGCCATAGGCACCCAGCTTCAGCATGATGGCGGCCAGCACCACGGAACCGCCGGTGGGGGCTTCGACGTGGGCATCCGGCAACCAGGTATGCACCGGCCACATCGGCACCTTGACGGCGAAGGCGAAGAAGAAGGCGATGAACAGCCAGGTCTGCGCCGGCAGGCCCAGCGGCAGAACGTGCCAGTCAAGAATGTTGAAGCTGCCCGACTGCAGGAACAGATAGAGCAGCGAGATCAGCATCAGCAGCGAGCCGGCCAGGGTGTAGAGAAAGAACTTGAAGGCAGCATAGACGCGGTTCGGCCCGCCCCAGACCCCAATGAGGATGTACATCGGGATCAGCGAGGCTTCGAAAAAGACATAGAACAGCACGCCATCCAACGCGCAGAAAATGCCGTTCATCAGGCCGGACATGGCGAGGAAAGCCGCCATGTACTGCGATACCTTGTTCTCGATCACCTGCCAGCCGGCCAGCACCACCAGAATGGTGATGAAGCTGTTGAGCAGGATGAAGAGCACCGAAATGCCATCCACACCCAGGTAGTAGTTGATGTTGTACTGCGGCACCCAGGAGACATGTTCGACAAACTGCATCGCGCTTTGTGTCGTATCGAAGCCGATGTACAGCGGAATCGTCACCAGAAAACCGGCCAGTGCGGCAAGCAGTGCGATGAAGCGGGTGAGTCCGGCCTGGCGATCCGAGCCGGCGAGTAGCACGATCACGGCCCCCACAATGGGGACCCAGATCGCCAGACTTAGAAGGTTTGAAGCAATCATCTCGGTGGATTCCTGTCGAGCATCCGTACTATCTGGTGTTTATTCGGGCCTGACGGCGTGTGCAAGGGGCGCTGCGCACGATCAGATCCGAAAGATCCACAGCGTCAGCAGGACGAAAACGCCGAAGATCATCATGAAGGCATACTGGTAGATGTAACCGGTCTGCAACTTGCGGGAAACCGCCGCCAGCCAGCCAGCCACGCGCGCCGCACCGTTGACCAGCAGGCCATCGATCAACAGGCGGTCACCGACAAACCACAAGCCCTGGCCGATGCCACGGGCACCACCGGCGAACACCACTTCGTTGATCTTGTCGAGGTAGTACTTGTTGTCCAGCAGTACGTAAATCCCCTTGAAGCGCTGCATGATGGCCTGCGGAATATCCGGGCGCTTGAGGTAGAAGAACCAGGACAGCACCACACCAGCGACCGCCAGGATGAAGGGCAATTGGCTCATGCCGTGGATGGCCATGGCCGTTGCGCCGTGGAATTCGGCCTTGAGGTGAGCCATGGCCCCATGCGCCGGAGCGATGGTGATGGCTTCGCCGAAGTAGTTGCCGTACAGCATGGGCTCGATGGCGATGTAGCCGATGATGATGGAGGGAATCGCCAGAGCCACCAGCGGCAGCCAGACCACCCAGGGAGATTCATGCGGCGTGCCGCCGTGATGGCCGTGGTCATCATGGTCGCTGAGTGGAGCCTGGTCGTAACGCTCCTTGCCGTGAAAGACCAGGAAATACATGCGGAAGGAGTAGAAGGCCGTAACGAAGACACCGGCAACCACGGCGAAGTAGGCAAAGCCCGAGCCCGGCAGATTGGACAGGGCCACCGCTTCGATGATGGAATCCTTGGAGTAGAAACCGGAGAAGAAAGGCAGGCCGATCAGCGCCAGGGAGCCGATCAGGGAAGTGATCCAGGTGATCTTCATGTGCTTCCACAGGCCACCCATGTAACGGATATCCTGATTGTGGTGGCAGCCGATGATGACCGAACCTGCCCCCAGGAACAGCAGGGCCTTGAAGAAGGCGTGGGTCATCAGGTGAAAGACGGCGATGGAGTAGGCCGAAGCACCCAGCGCCACAGTCATGTAGCCCAGTTGGGAGAGCGTGGAGTAAGCCACCACGCGTTTGATGTCGTTCTGAATGATGCCCAGAAAGCCCATGAACAGTGCAGTGATGGCGCCAATCACCATGACGAAGGACAGCGCGGCATCAGACAGTTCAAACAGCGGCGACATGCGAGTGACCATGAAAATACCGGCAGTCACCATGGTGGCAGCGTGAATCAGAGCGGAAATCGGCGTCGGGCCTTCCATGGAATCCGGCAGCCAGACGTGCAGCGGGAATTGCGCTGATTTACCCATGGCCCCGATGAACAGACAGATGCAGATGACGGTAATCAACAGCCAAGGGGTGCCGGCAAACAGTTCGATGTGCTGGCCCGCCAGAGCTTCACGCTGGGCGAAAACTTCAACGTAATCCAGCGTGCCGGCATAGGCAGCGATCAGACCGATGCCGAGAATGAAGCCGAAGTCACCCACGCGGTTCACCAGGAAAGCCTTGAGATTGGCGTAGATGGCCGTCGGCCGGGTATACCAGAAGCCGATCAGCAGATAGGAAACCAGACCCACCGCTTCCCAGCCAAAGAACAGCTGGAGGAAGTTGTTTGACATCACCAGCATCAGCATGGAGAAGGTAAACAGCGAGATATAGCTGAAGAAACGCTGATAACCCGGATCATCCTGCATGTAGCCTATGGTGTAGATATGCACCATCAGCGAGACGAAAGTCACTACCAGCATCATCATGGTGGTCAGCGAGTCGATCATGAAACCGACTTCCAGCTTCAAGCCACCGCTGTTGAGCCATTGATAAACCGTGCCGTTGAAGGTATTGCCGGCCTGCACGTCCTGGAAAATCATCACCGAAGCAATGAAGGCCACTGCCACCCCGAGGATGGTCACGGTATGCGCGCCGGCGCGGCCAATCTGCTTGCCGAACAGGCCAGCCAGCAAGGCGCCGGCCAGTGGCGCCAGAGGTACGGTCAGATAGAGAGTTTGCATGTCCATCACGCGGTGTTAACCCTTGAGGCTGTCGAGATCATCGACGTGTATGGTAGAGAGATTGCGGAACAGCGCCACCAGGATGGCCAGGCCGATTGCTGCTTCCGCTGCAGCCACGGTCAGCACGAAGAGGACAAAAAGCTGACCGTTGGCATCACCCAGATAGTGTGAAAAAGCCACGAAATTCATATTGACCGCCAGCAACATCAGCTCAACGGCCATCAGCAGAACGATGAGATTCTTGCGGTTGAGGAAAATCCCGACCACGGCAATCGCAAACAGGATTGCGCCCAGTATCAGGTAATGAGAGAGAGACAGGCTGCCCATATTCGTTTCCTTATTCCTTCTCTGTCACCGTTGCGGAAATTTCCGGCGCAGCCGGCTCCTGCTCGCTGGGCATGGACACCAGGCGCAAACGCTCACTCTTGCGGGCAGCGACCTGCTGCGGCACACGCTGCGAGCGGGTGCCGCTGCGGCGGCGCTGGGTGATCATCACCGCCGCCACAATGGCGACCAGCAACACGACCGAAGCCAGTTCAAACGGATAGACATAAACGCTGAACAACAACCGGCCAAGCTGTTTGGTATTGCTGAAATCGGCTGCCAGTTCGGCAGGGGCCGGCATGGCTTCCGGCGAGAAATAACTGCCGCCGAGCACCAGCGCCATTTCCAGCACCATGAAGCCGCCAATGGTTGCGCCCAGTGGCAGATAACGCCAGAAACCATCGCGCAAACGCTCGATATTGATATCCAGCATCATCACCACAAACAGGAACAACACCATCACCGCACCGACATAGACCATCACCAGCACGATGGCGAGGAACTCGGCCTGCAACAGCAGCCAGATACCCGCCGCATTGAAAAAGGCCATCACCAGAAAGAGCACGGCATGTACCGGATTGCGCGCTGTGATAACGCGCAAGGCGGCAAAGAGCATTACGCTTGCCAGGAAATAGAAAATTGCGATCTTGAAATCCATGGTTCTCAGTGGGCGCCGCCTGCCCCAAGGGACAGCCAGCCGGCCCGCCTTCACTCCTTACCTGAATTTGGCATCCTGTTCGCGATCCTTCGCGATCTGGTCTTCGTTTTTGTCGCCAACGGCCAGCAGCATCTGCTTGGTGTAGTACAGGTCACCGCGCTGCTCGCCGTGGTATTCGTGTATCCGTGTCAAGACAACGGCATCGACTGGACAGGCTTCTTCGCAGAAACCGCAGAAAATGCACTTGGTCAGATCGATGTCGTAACGGGTGGTGCGCCGCGAACCGTCGTCACGTTCATCCGATTCGATGGTGATCGCCATCGCCGGACAGACCGCCTCACACAGCTTGCAGGCAATGCAGCGTTCTTCGCCGTTCGGATAGCGGCGCAGCGCGTGCAAGCCACGGAAACGGTTGCTTTGCGGCGTTTTTTCTTCCGGATATTGAATGGTGATCTTCGGTTTCCACAGATACCGCCAGGTCACCGCCATACCGGCGCGCAGTTCCGACAGGAACAGACTGTTGATGAACTGTTTCATTGCACCCATGACATCACTTCCAGATGTTGAGCGGCGACATCATCCAGAAGCCGACAACCAGCATCCAGACAATGCACAGCGGCACGAACACTTTCCAGCCCAGACGCATGATCTGGTCGTAACGATAACGGGGAAAAGTGCCGCGATACCAGAGAAAACCGAACAACAGGGCGGCCGTTTTCAGGGCCAGCCAGGCAAAGCTGTCAGGCAGGAAACTCACCGGCGAGAGCCAGCCGCCGAGGAAAAAGATCGCGGTCATCAGCGAGACCAGAATCATGTTGGCGTATTCGGCCAGGAAGAACAGCGCAAAGGCCATGCCCGAATATTCGATCATGTGACCGGCCACCACTTCCGACTCGCCTTCCACCACGTCAAACGGGCTGCGGTTGCATTCGGCCACGCCGGAAATCACATAGACCAGGAACATCGGCAACAGCGGCAGCCAGTTCCAGGAAAGGAACTGCACCGGCGTATCGGCCAACATGCCACGCCCCTGGCCATGGACGATCTCGGTGAGGTTCAGACTGCCGGAAACCATCAGCACGGTGACCAGTGCAAAGCCCATGGCGATTTCGTAGGAAACCATCTGCGCCGTCATGCGCATGGCGCCAAGAAAGGCGTATTTGGAGTTGGAAGCCCAGCCGGCGATGATCGCCCCGTAGGCGCCCAGCGAGGAAATCGCCAGGATATAGAGCACGCCGGCATCGATATTGGCCAGCACGTAACCATCGGAAAACGGCACGGCCGCCCAGATGGCCAGCGCCGGCGCAAAGGCCAGTATCGGCCCGGCAATGAACAACGCCTTGTTCGATTTGCTGGGGATGATGACTTCCTTGAAGATCATCTTGAAGGCATCGGCAAACGGTTGCAGCAGGCCGATCGGACCAATGCGGTTGGGACCGATGCGCACATGCATGTAGGCCAGCACCTTGCGCTCGGCATAGGTCATGTAGGCCACGCAGATCAGCAGCGGCAACAATACGCCGAGAATCTTGACCAGCGTCCATACGGCCGGCCACCAAGGCCCCAGCACGTCCTCTATGGGCTTGAGCAATTCCATCATGATGCACGTTCCACGGTAATCTCGGCAGTCGCCGCACCCAGTCCTGCCGTCGCTGCATGGGCTGCCGCCACACGCAGACAGCCATCGGGCAGACTGTCATCAATCACGACCTGCAACTGCGCTTCGCCGCCATCCTGGCAGACGCGCACCTTCTGGCCTGCCGCCAGATTCAACTGCTGCAAGGTGGCTTCACTCATGCGCGCGGCCGGAGCAACCGCATCGGGCGTCTGCTGCAGGCTGGGCGCGCGGCGCACCAGGGCATCGGCAAAATAGCTGGGAACTTCGGCGATGCGCTGCAAACCACTGCCGGCTCTCTTCAATGCCTGCGCATCAAGCCCCAGATTGACGCGGTTATCCAGCCCGGACACAAACTGCGATTCACCAATCGCTGCCGTGGCCAGCAATTCGTTGCGCACGTCCTCGCTGCTGTTGTAATCAAAGCCGGCTTGTTCGGTGAGATTCCCCAGCACGCGCAGCACTTTCCAGGCCGGACGCGCATCGCCCTGTGCCTTGACCACGGCATTGAAACTTTGCAGGCGACCTTCGGTATTCACAAAACTGCCCGAGGTTTCGGTAAATGGCGCAACCGGCAGCAGCACGTCGGCATAGTCCATGAGCGCAGCCGACCTGAAACTGCTCAGGGCGACGACGGTAGCAGCCTGCTTGAGCGCGGCCAGCGCCTGACGTGGATTGGCGCAATCGAGCTCCGGCTCGGTATTGAGCAGCAGATAGGCTTTGCGGGGCTGGGCCAGCAAGCGGGCGGCGTTGTCTTCAGCGCATTGGGCAACGGCCCCGGCCACATGGGCACCGACGCTGTTGGCGGCCTCGCCCAGATAGCCAAAACGCAGGCCGGCGATGTCAGCCAGCTGCTGTACCAGCACATGCAGGCTGGCCGCCTGGGCATGCTGCCCGGCATGGTTGCCAAGAAAGACAGCACCCTTGCCGGCCTCTGCCGTCAGCAGGCTGGCCGCAATCCGCCGGGCATCCTCACCGACCTGCACTTCAGCCAGTGCCGCCGGTACGGCAACAGCCTTCTGTTCGGCGGCGGATTTGACGATTTCCGCCAGGCGCAGCGGCAGTTCTGCCGGTGTGGCAAAGGCCGTGGCATGAAAGTCGATCAGCTGTTCGTCGGCGCAGACATGCAGCAAGGAGACTTGCGCGCCCTGCTTGGCCCGCCGGCGCAGCCGCTGCGCGATGAGCGGATGATCCTTGCGCAGGAAGCTGCCGACCACCAGCACGCGATCCAGCGTTTCGATGTCTTCGATTTTCATGCCCAGCCAGGGCGTGCCCTGACGCTGGCCGTCCAGCGAAAAATCGCTGTTGCGCAAACGGCTGTCGATGCCGCCGCCCAGACCCCGAGTGAGTTTCTGCGCCAGATAGAGTTCTTCGAGCGTGGCATGCGGGCTGGCCAATGTGGCGATCTGGCCCGCGCCCTGCCGGGCGATGTCGTTGAGCGCATGGGCGACGTAATCGAGCGCGCGCGCCCAATCAACCTCATGCCATTCGCCACCGTGCTTGAGCATGGGCTTGGTCAGGCGCTCGGCGGAATTCAGCGCTTCGTAGGAGAAACGATCCTTGTCGGATAGCCAGCATTCGTTGATGGCTTCGTTTTCCAGCGGCACTACGCGCATCACCTTGTCGTGCTTGATCTGTACAGTCAGATTGCTGCCCAGGCCATCATGCGGACTGACCGACTTGCGCCGCGCCAGCTCCCAGGTGCGAGCGGAAAAGCGGAAAGGCTTGGACGTCAGCGCACCGACCGGACACAGATCGATGATATTGCCGGAGAGTTCGGATTTGATCGAGCCTTCGATGAAAGGCATGATTTCCGAGCGGTCGCCGCGATGGGCCTGACCCAGTTCGATCTGGCCGCCGATTTCTTCGAGAAAACGCACACAGCGCGTGCAATGGATGCAGCGCGTCATATCGGTGCGGATCAAGGGGCCGAGATTCTTGTTGATGACCACCCGCTTGGCTTCGACAAAGCGCGAGTTGTCGTAGCCATAGCCCATCGACAGATCCTGCAACTGGCACTCGCCCCCCTGGTCGCAGACCGGACAGTCCAGCGGATGGTTGATGAGCAGGAATTCCATCACGCCTTTTTGCGCCTTTTGCGCCAGCGGCGAATGGGTGAAGACTTTCATGCCGTTGGTGACCGGCGTGGCACAGGCCGGCAGCGGCTTGGGCGCCTTTTCCACTTCGACCAGACACATCCGGCAGCTGGCGGCAATCGACAGCTTCTTGTGATAACAGAAGTGCGGAATGTAGATGCCCAGTTCCTTGGCGGCTTCGATGACACTGCTGCCCTCGGCAACCTGCAGCGCCTTGCCGTCGATTTCGATGTCTAGCATGACGGCCTCACGTAGATCTTGCTGCCTTCGCGCTGGATTTCCGGCGCGACCTGGCATTGCTTGTGCTGAATGTGGTATTCGAATTCACTCTGGAAATGCTTGATGAAAGCCCGCACCGGCATCGCGGCAGCATCACCGAGCGCGCAGATGGTGCGCCCCATGATGTTCTCGGTGACATTCATCAACAGATCCAGATCTTCCTGCCGGCCATGACCGCTCTCGATGCGATCGACCACGCGCCACATCCAGCCCGTGCCTTCACGGCAGGGGGTGCATTGACCACAGGATTCTTCGTAATAGAAATAGGACAGGCGTTGCAGCGCCTTGACCGCGCAGACGGTTTCATCCATGACGATCACCGCACCCGAACCCAGCATGGAGCCGGCTTTGGCGATGGAGTCGTAATCCATGGTGCAGTCCATCATGATGTCGGCCGGCAAAACCGGCGCCGAGGAACCACCCGGAATGACCATTTTCAGCTTGCGGCCATGACGCATGCCACCGCACATTGCCAGCAGCTCAGGAAAAGGCGTGCCCAGCGGAATTTCATACACGCCAGGGTTATTCACATGACCGGAAACCGAAAACAGCTTGCTGCCGCCATTGTTGGGTTTGCCCAACTCAAGAAATTTTTCACCGCCATTGACGATGATCCAGGGCACGGCCGCAAAGGTTTCGGTATTGTTGATGGTGGTTGGCTTGCCATACAGGCCGACGTTGGCCGGGAAAGGCGGCTTGAACCGCGGCATGCCCTTCTTGCCTTCGATGGATTCGAGCAGCGCGGTTTCTTCACCACAGATGTAAGCGCCATAGCCGTGGTGGGCGAAGAGCTCGAAGGAGAACGCCGAACCGAGGATGTTCTTGCCCAAAAGACCGGCGGCGCGCGCTTCGGCCAGTGCTTCTTCGAAACGCTGGTAGAGCGCGAAGATCTCGCCGTGAATGTAGTTGTAGCCCCGCGCCGCACCCATGGCGTAGCCGCCGATGATCATGCCTTCGATCACCAGATGCGGGTTGTAGCGCAGGATATCGCGATCCTTGAACGTTCCCGGCTCGCCCTCGTCAGAGTTGCAGCACAGGTATTTTTCGCCGGTATAGCCTTTGGGCATGAAGCTCCACTTGAGGCCCGTCGGAAAACCGGCGCCGCCGCGACCGCGCAAGGATGACTTCTTCAGTTCATCGATGATCGCATCCGGGGTGATTTTTTCGGCGATGATTCTTTTCAGCGCCGCATAGCCGCCACGCTTGACGTAATCATCGAGATGCCAGGTCGCATCGCCGCTCTTGAGGTCGATGCCGGCCAGGAGGATGGGTTGGAAACTCATGATTTCCTCAACTCGGCGAGCAGTTTGTCTATGGCCGCTTCATCCATGTAGCTGCACATCTGGTGATTGTTGCGCAGCATCACCGGCGCATCGCCACAGGCGCCCATGCATTCACCTTCCTTGAGGGTGAATAGCCCGTCGGCGGTGGTTTCATTGAAATCGATGCCCAGCTGCTGCTTCAGGTACTCGGCGGCATGCACGCCACCCGACAGCGCGCAGGGCAGATTGGTGCAGATGGTGAGCTTGTGCTTGCCGACCGGATGCAGCTCGAACATGTTGTAGAAGGCGGCGACTTCATGCACCGAAATCGGCGCCATATGCAGGTAATCGGCCACTTCGGCCAGGCTTTCCTGCGACAGCCAGCCACGCTCTTCCTGAACGAAAGCGAGTGCAGCCATCACGGCGGATTGCTGCTGGCCTTCAGGATACTTGGCGATTTCGCGATCAATTTTCGCGGTGATCTCTTTGCTCAGCATGGCTTACCTATCCACTTCGCCAAACACGATGTCCATGGTGCCGATGATGGTCACGGCATCGGCAATCATGTGACCTTTGGCCATTTCATCCATGGC
>JAHRWT010000089.1 GCA_019105045.1 Sterolibacterium sp. | reverse complement strand
TGCTGGCCGTGGTCATGGAAAGCCAGTTGCTGACAACGCTGGATCGGGTATATCGGCATACCGAGGAAATTACCGGCCTGACCCAGGAACTCGCTGAGGACATGCTGGAAGGGCAGTTTGATTTTGGCGATCTCGAAGGGGTGACCACTTCGGTTGAGGACGCGCCGGTCGTCAAGCTGCTGAATACCGTTTTTGAAGAAGCCATCAAGCTGCGCGCATCCGACATTCATATCGAGCCGCAAGAAAAACAGCTGGTGATCCGTTTTCGGATCGATGGTGTGCTGCATGTGCAGACCGAAGCCCATCCCCGGGTGGCCGCGCCACTGGTGCTGCGCCTGAAGCTGATTTCAGGGTTGGACATTTCTGAAAAACGCTTGCCACAGGATGGCCGTTTCAATCTCAAGCTGAAACATTCCGCCGTGGATGTGCGCTTGTCGACCCTGCCCACCCAATACGGCGAATCGGCGGTCATGCGCTTGCTGGCGCAGAGCAACAGTTTTCTGTCACTCGACAAGATCGGTATGCCGCCTGCGTTGCTTGAGCGCGTGCGCCATGCCATTCATCGTCCCAGCGGCATGGTGCTGGTGACCGGGCCGACCGGTTCAGGCAAGACGACCACGCTGTATTCCGCACTGGCCGAGCTGAACTCTCCGGAAAAGAAAATCCTGACGGCCGAAGACCCGATTGAATATCGATTGCCGG
This sequence comes from Sterolibacterium sp., assembly GCA_019105045.1. GTDB lineage: Bacteria > Pseudomonadota > Gammaproteobacteria > Burkholderiales > Rhodocyclaceae > Sterolibacterium. The sequence continues at coordinate 2,890 of JAHRWT010000089.1, read as the reverse complement.
GTATCAACCAGGTGCAGGTCATGGAAAAAATTGACCTGACTTTTTCGCGTGTGCTGCGGGCAGCCTTGCGCCAGGACCCCGACATCATCCTGGTGGGTGAAATGCGCGACCAGGAAACGGCCGAAATCGGTATGCGGGCGGCAATGACGGGCCACATGGTGCTGTCCACCCTGCATACCAACGATGCGGTATCGACGCCAATCCGCCTGCTCGACATGGGCGTTCCGCGCTTCATGGTGGCGATGTCGCTGCAGCTGGTGCTGGCGCAACGCCTGGTGCGCACCGTCTGCGAACGCTGTGTCGATGAATACAAACCGACACCGCAGGAGCTGGCTTTCCTGCGTCTGGAACTGGGTGATGAGGCCGACAGCAAGATTTTTTATCGTGGCTATGGTTGTGAAAACTGCAACAAACATGGCTATGCCGGTCGCCAGGCAATTTATGAATGTCTGGAAATGACCCAGGCCATGGTGGATGCGGCCAATCATGGAGACCCCCAGGAATTTCTGCGCGCCGGACGCGAGCAGATGGCTGGTAATACGCTGCGGCGCGATGCCTTGCGCCTGGCCCTGGAAGGACGCAGCACCATCGAAGAAGTGATGCGCATCAACAACCAGATGGAAGGCTGAGGAAACTGAATGGCGAATTTCGCCTATCGTGGTCGCGATGCCAATGGCCAGTCGGCCAGCGGTCATATCGATGCCGGCAGCCCTGCTGAAGCGGCAGGCCTGTTGCAGGCGCGTGGCATCATTCCCACCTCGATTACGGCGCACTCAACCGCATCGCGGGCCAGGCCAGCGTCGGCAAGATCGGCAACCACGGCTGAAAACAAGACAGCCGGCGGAACCGGCCTCAACAAGGATCTGCTCCCAAAACCTGTCGATAGCACCGATGTCATGCTGTTTTCGCGGCAGATCTATGGTTTGCTCAAAGCCGGGGTGCCGATCATGCGCGCTCTGGCCGGGCTGCAGGAGTCTGCCAGCAAACCCAGCGTCATCGACATGTTGCAGGAACTGCGCGAAAGTCTCGACGCCGGGCGTGAGCTGTCAACCGCGCTGGCCCGTCTGCCAAAAATCTTTACGCCATTTTATGTGGCCATGGTGCGGGTGGGCGAAATGACCGGCCAGCTGGAAACGGTTTTTCTGCGCCTGTACGATCACATGGCCTTCGAACGCTTCATGAAGGAGCAGGTCTCCTCGGCGACGCGCTATCCCACCTTTGTCATCATCGCCATGGCAGTTGCTCTGGTGGTGGTCAATGTGTTCGTCATCCCGGCGTTTTCCAAGGTATTTGCCGGCTTCCACGCCGAATTGCCGTTGATGACCAAGATCCTGCTGGGTTTTTCCAGCTTCATGGTCGATACCTGGTATCTGCTGCTGGGCGGCGTGGTTGGCGTCGTGCTGGGTTTCAAGGCATGGATACGCACGGTGCCCGGCCGCTACCAGTGGGACAAGCTCAAGCTCACCTTGCCGATTGCCGGCAAGATCATCAGCAAGGCGACCCTGGCCCGCTTTGCGCGCAGCTATGCTCTGGCCTCGAAGAGCGGCGTGCCCATCATTCAGGCGTTGACGACTGTCTCGCAGACTGTCGGCAACGAATACATTGCCGACAAGATCGAGAACATGCGCGACGGCATCTCGCGCGGCGAAACCGTGCTGCGTGTGGCCGCCCATGCCGGCATCTTCCCGCCAGTGGTCTTGCAGATGATCGCCGTCGGCGAGGAATCCGGCACGCTGGATGATCTCATGCAGGAAATCGCCGATATGTTTCAGAGTGAAATCGAATATGATCTCAAGACCCTGGCCCAGCAGATCGAGCCTATCCTGATCACCATGCTCGGCATCATGGTGCTGGTACTGGCACTGGGCATTTTCCTGCCGCTGTGGGACATGGGCAGTGTGGTGAAGAAGAAATGAAATTTCTTGCCGACGTCATCGATGCGCGACAGGCTGCGAAAGGCGCACAGAAAATTGTGGAATTCTTGGCAAAGGCTGGTTAAACTGGCCCCGCCTTGCTTGCAGGTTGGCAACTTTCGGTTATATAGTCGTGCAGGTGCAGGGGGCGTGGCGGTAATTATTTTTCTGAGAGGAGAAGGAACCATGAAGCAGAACCAACAAGGCTTTACCCTGATCGAGCTGATCATCGTTATCGTCATCCTGGGCATTCTGGCAGCAGTGGCCATGCCGAAGTTCGTTGATCTGTCGGGCGAGGCGGAGGAAGCGGCTTTGCAGGGGGTGGCCGGGTCAATCAGTTCGGCAATGACGATCAATTATGCGGCAAATAAAATAGATGCAAACAAGGGAACAACAGTTAGCGATTGTCTGCACGGGGCAAACGTTCTTGATGGTGGACTGCCAACAGGCTATAGCATTACTACACATACAGTGTCTCCCAATACAACATATTCTGATTGTGAGTTGAATTACAACAGTAAATCAGCAAAATTCACCGCAATTGGTACGCCAATTGGTACGCCATAATCCTTCTGGATTATTTTGAAAAACAAGGCCCGGCGATGTTCGGGCCTTGTTTTTTCATGTGGCTTGCCGGGAGCCGGCCGCTGTCGCGCAATACGAATCGGCGCGCCAGGCGGGGTTTGAACTGCCCAGGTGAGCGCATCATCAGTCAGACACCATCTTGCTCTGAGCGGGTTGTTTCAGCCAATCTTGCCCAGGCTCTCAATCTTCTCGTGCATACACCCAGCCCAACAGCGCATCCTGCGCGGCCTGCGCCTTGGCTGCCTGTGGGTGATTCACCAGGAAGACGACGATCTGCCATTGACCGCGCCGGTCGCGGACGTAGCCGGCGATGGTTTGGACCGCATCCAGCGTGCCGGTCTTGAGGTGCGCCTGGGCGCTGATGGCTTCGTGCGGCAGGCGTTTTTTCAGCG
>JAHRWT010000087.1 GCA_019105045.1 Sterolibacterium sp. | reverse complement strand
GTTATGTCAAGGAAGGAAAAGGGGAGAAAAGCAGCTGGCTGAAAGAACAGAAAGAGGGGAAAGGGGCAGCAGAATGTGATAATGAAAGACCTGACCCCGTTTACCATCTGCTGCCAGCTATCGAGATTATTCCAATGCAATTCAGGTCTTGGCCAAGCAAGGTGGCCTGGGCCGGCTGCGCTACGACACGACTCTGCTGAAAGAACGTCTGGATAACGACGGCGGCATTGCCGGAACGCTGGTGATCAGCCTGGATGGCGACACCTTCAGCGGCGCAGTGGGCGGCGTCCTGGGCAAGCTGAGCAATGTGCCGGCCGGCTTGACAGCCAGCCTGGTCAAAACCTCGGATCTGACCGCCACCCTGAGTTTCAGCGGCAATGCCACTAAGCATATGACGACTGACAGCCTCAACAACCTGGGTATCACCTTCAGTAACAGCGATTTCACGAGTGCGGGTAAGGTATTTATTTACGGCAGCCAGCGCAGCGATCTCGAAATCCATTTCAATGATGTCAGTCTCAGTGCAGCGGGTACTGTGCTAACGGGCAGCGGCCGCCTGCCGGCTGCGCTCAACATCGATCTGATGACCGACACGCTGAGCCTCAATGGGCTGCCGACGGGATTACTCAGCGGCTCGCTGATCGGCGTGACGGATGTCGATCTGTCTGCCCTGGTGCCAACGGGTACGGCCAAGCCGGCCGCGACCATCACGGTCAGCCTGAAAGGCGATACCGCTAACAATGTGCTATCTGCCAGTGGCTATGGCGGCGTGATCGAGGGCGCCGGTGGAAATGACAGCATCACGGCAGGGGCCAGCGTGGATCGCATCAAGTTTGCCATCGATCCCCTCACCAACGGTGTTGACGCAATCCAGAATTTCACCCTCGGCAAAGGAGGCGACATCCTCGACTTTTCGGCCTTCCTCAACAAGACCGGGACCAGCCACCTGAAAGCCGTAAACGCCAACAGTATGGCCGCTGTGGCCTGGACCAATGGCGATGTGCTGAGCGTGCAAGGCTACAACCTGACCACATCCGCCGACATCGCCGGCCTCTTCGGTGCGGGCATGGCCTATGCTGCACCCACCAGCGCAGGCAAAGCGGTCTTGATCAGCAACGGCCTGACCGGCGATGCCCGCAGCTGGTATATCACCAACGACGGCCTGCCCGCCACGCTGACAACAGTGGATGCGACTGAAGTCCAGCTGGTCGGGACGATCAGCAATCTCAACAACATCCTGCTGGTTCCGCTGGACGCCGGAAACTTCGCCTGAACGCCAGCGTGGCGTTACTCGGATGCGCCAAGACTCATCGATGCTGAGCTTTGCGACCTGCAGAACGAACATGGACGAACAAAGCAAACAAAGTTAAACCAAGAACAAAGGTCGCCGTAGAGAATTGATTTTCAATGGTTTTACCCTTTCGACCAATCCCCCGGAACAAAATGGGTGTCCTTTTGTTTTTACAGTTTTTAAGGGGGCATAAAAAAACCTGTCAATCCTTATCGGCCTCATCCGGAACATCCGGTACGGCATCCAGGTAACGCTGAAAATCCTCGCGCCGGCCCAGGGTTGCCTCACGGCGCAAATAGTCCACGGTCAGCATCGATGCCAGCTTTTCTGCCGCAGCACTGGCGATGAACTGGTTGACCGAGATTTCATCCCGCGCGGCCAATTCACGAATCTTGGCATGCACCGAATTCGGAAAGCGTACGGTCAGGGCGGTCATGATGAACTCCTCAACAAGGCTAAAAAAGACGCCGGCGTGATGGGTGTTACCCCCAGCTCGCCGATCCGCTGAAAGTCGCGAATGTTGTGGGTAACCAGATACTGGCTGTTTGATGCCACAGCACATTCAAGCACCATGTCGTCATCCGGATCACGTAGAAACGGGCGCCACAGGTAATACACATCCTGCAGATGAGCGCTGGCGGTGAGGTAGCGCAGGTAACCCAGGACATCCTCAACCCGCAGTCCCGGTGGGAGGTGCTCCGGACGAGTCAATACCGCCTGCCATTCGGTGTAGAGCGCCACCGACAGCGCGATTTCAAAACGCGGGTTGGGCAGGCTGCTCACCAAGGCAAAGCTGGCACCTTGCCGGGAACGGGCAGCGGCAACCAAGACTGATGTGTCTAAAACGATTCTCATGGTTGCATCAGTATAACCACATACAAAGCATCCAGCAAACCCAAACTTTTCATCAGCAACCCACCTCGCTTATCCTCCGCGCCTTTTTGCCCGAAGGAGGAAACGTGATGGCATTTTGGATGGGGCTGGCGGTCTTTGCCGTCGGGGTTGTTGTTGGCCGGTTCAGCGTGCGCCGCTGACGGCATAGTCGCATCGTCGGGCGTAACGTCGGCTGGTGATCCAGCCTTGTCCTGTCAGCCGATGTGCGATGTGGCGACGCCCGGAACCGGGATTTAGCCTCTGGCTAGGCCGCCTTCGGCGCGAAAACTCGTCGCGCTGTGTACATGCCGCGTAGATACTTGGCCTGGCCCCTGGCAGCTCGTTCGGCAAGATGCTGCGGCGCGCCCACGGCTGAGCCGAATTCCTTCAGGAAGCGTGTGGCGTAATGGATGAAACTTTCGGCATCGATCCCCAGGCGGGCGAGGATTTTGGGCGCACGGTCGGGAATATGGCCGCGTTTGCGCGGATGCACCGCCCGGCCGACGGTATCGACCAGCTCCAAATAATCGTCAAACGCAAACGGTACACAGGCTAGGCCCGGGCTGCATTCTGCCGTACTCGTCGTGGCAACAAACGGCAGCAAAGGCGCTTGGTGCTGGGGCTGACGTGAGGGTGAGCCCTCACCTGCAGGTACCGGCGGCGATTCCTCCGAGGCATCGACCGAGACGGGCGGGTGACTCATGGCCTGCAGGCGCTGCCAAATCGACGTGAATTCGCTCTCTTCGGGCCGCTCGGCCATACCGGCGCGTACCGGATTCAGATCCACATAGGCCATGGCGGACAAAATCGCTTGCTCATCCAATAGCGCCTGGCTCTTGAAGCGTCCTTCCCAGAAATGCCCTTTGACCTGGTCCTCTTCATTCGCCTGCCGGGCAATGCGCTCGTTCAACACCCGCATGAACCAGGATAGATCCGCCAGCCGGCCGCGATACACGGCCGTAATCTGCGCCACCGCAGTCCATTCGGCCGCGCTCAAGGCCTCCCGGTCGATCGACAGCGCGCGTTGCACCAGCAAGGGCCCGGTAAATAACTGCGTCCAGCGGCGCAGCACCTCTTCATCGCTCCACGCCTCGGCACGGCCCGGATCGATGCGCAACACGATGTGGTAGTGATTGCTCATCACCGCATAGGCCGAAATATCCACCGCAAACACCGCCGCAAGTTCCAGCAGACGCTGTTCCACCCACGCCCGACGATGCTCGAAGCTGCGCCCACTGTAATGATCCTGACCGCACAAAAACGCTCGCCGCACGCAGCGCGACACCACGTGGTACCACGGCGTTTCCAACACACATACGAGACTTGAGCGCGGGCGGGTCATGCCTTCACCCTAGGCTAGACAACTTGCAAGCGCAAGAACAAAGTGGGTGTCCCTTTGTTTGAATGGGGCTGGCGATCTTTGTCAGCGGTGTTCTGGCGGGAAGAATCAGCGTGTGCCGCGATCGGCCTGGGGGGTAGCTCACGATGATTGGAAATCTAACGTTGTCCTGGCGCCGATGTGGCAACACCCGGAACCGGGATTTACCCTAGGGCTACGCCGCCTTCGACGCGAAGACTCGCCGCGCTGCGTACATGCCGCGCAGATACTTGGCCTGGCCCCGGGCGGCGCGTTCGGCAAGGTGCCGTGGCGCGCCCACGGCTGAGCCAAATTCCTTCAAAAAACGGCTGGCATAGCGAATGAAGCTTTCTGCATCGATCCCTAGGCGGGCGAGGATTTTGGGCGCGTGTTCGGGAATATGGCCGCGTTTGCGCGGATGCACCGCCCGGCCGACGGTATCGACCAGTTCCAGATAATCGTCAAACGCAAACGGTACACAGGCCAGGCCCGGGCTGTAGTCTGCCGTACTCGTCGTGGCGACAAACGGCAACAAAGGCGCTTTGATCTGGGGCTGGGGATGGCCTGAGGGTGAGCCCTCACCTTCGGATACAGGCGGCGCTTCTTCCAACGCTTCGGCCCAGGCCGCCGGCTGATTCATGGCCTGCAGGCGCTGCCAAATGGAGGTGTATTCGCTTTCTTCGGGGCGTTCGGCCATGCCGGCGCGGACCGGGTTCAAATCCACATAGGCCATGGCAGACAAAATCGCCTGTTCATCCAGAAGGGCCTGACTCTTGAAGCGGCCCTCCCAGAAATGCCCTTTGACCTTGTCCTCTTCATTGGCCTGACGGGCGATGCGCTCGTTCAGCACCCGCATGAACCAGGACAAATCCGCCAGCCGCCCGCGATACACGGCCGTAATCTGCGCCACGGTGGCCAATTCGGCCGCGCTCAACGTGCCCCGGTCGATCGACAGCGCGCGTTGCACCAGCAAGGGACCGGTAAATAGCTGCGTCCAGCGGCGCAGCACTTCTTCATCACTCCAGGCGGCCGCCCGGCCCGGATCAATGCGCAACACGATGTGATAGTGATTGCTCATCACCGCGTAGGCCGCCACATCCACGGCAAACACCGCCGCCAGCTGAAGCACGCGCTTTTCAACCCACGACCGACGATGCTCGAAGCTCTGACCGCTGTAATGATCATGACCGCACAAAAACGCCCGGCGCACGCAGCGCGAAACCACGTGATACCACGGCGTTTCCAACACACAAACCAATGATGAGCGCGGGCGAGTCATGGCTTCAGCCTAGGCGAGGCTCCTTTCAAGCGCAAGAACAAAGTGGGTGTCCCTTTGTTTTGAATGGGGTGAGGCTCCTTTCAAGCGCAAGAACAAAGTGGGTGTCCCTTTGTTTTTGTTTTAACCCAAACTTTTCATCAGCAACCCACCTCGCTTATCCTCCGCGCCTTTTTGCCCGAAGGAGGAAACGTGATGGCATTTTGGATGGGGCTGGCGGTCTTTGCCGTCGGG
>JAHRWT010000062.1 GCA_019105045.1 Sterolibacterium sp. | reverse complement strand
TCTGTCAGTGTCATTTCTACCCTCGACAAAAGTCGAGAGTAGACCCGATTCATCCAGAGTCCACAAGCCCCTGTCATAAGTGATTGACTGTGAACGACTTTCTCTTGGGGTTTACGACATCTGCGTATGCGATGGCCCTGATAGGCCTGTTCCTTGCGTGGCAAGGTTGTTTATACTAGACAACCGGTTGAAATTCTTTCGAAATGATCGATGAGCGACGTTGATTCGGCAGCACCACAGACTGCCATGAATGCCACCGAAGCGGCCTATGGCCGTTTCGTACCGCATCAGCTGCTGCGCCTGCTCAAGCGCCCCAGCATCATTGATGTGCAACTCGGCGACCACGTCGAGCAGGAAATGTCGCTGCTGTTTTCCGATATCCGCGATTTCACCACCCTGTCAGAATCCATTCTGCCGGCAGAAAATTTCCGCTTCATCAATTCCTATCTCTCCACCATGGAGCCGGTTGTCAGCCGCCACAACGGCATCATCGACAAATACATCGGTGATGGCATCATGGCCCTGTTTCCCGGCTCGGCCGATGATGCGGTCCGCTCGGGAATCGACATGCTGAACCAGCTGGCCACATACAACATTGGGCGCGCCCGGGCCGGCTTCATTCCCATCCGCATCGGCATTGGCATCAACACCGGCCTGGTAATGATGGGCACGGTCGGTGGCCACAACCGCATGGATAGCACCGTCATTGGCGATGCCGTCAATCTTGCCTCACGTCTTGAAGGCCTGACCAAGAACTACGGCACTCCGCTGGTCATCAGCGCCAATACCCTGTATGCCCTCGACGATCCGGAAAATTACAACATCCGCTTCATTGATCGGCTGCGCATCAAGGGCCGCTACCAGGCACAGGCCGTCTACGAAGTGTTCGATGCCGATCCCGAACCGCTGCGGCTGGCCAAACAGGCCACCTTGCACGATTTCGAAGAAGCCCTGGCCTGTTACCACCTTGGCCGCGTCGATCTGGCCCAACCCCTGCTTCAGGAATGCCTGCGCATCACACCAGATGACCGGGCCGTGCGTGTTTACCTGGAACGCTGCAAGGAATTTCTGCGTCTGGGGCCAGGCGAGCATGAACTACCCATGGAAAAAGAAGTCAGCTGGCGCAGCGAATATTCCATCGGAATTCGCGAAATCGACACACTGCACCAGGAACAGCTCATCAGCATCAGCCGCCTTGAGCGCCAGATGGCCGCTGGCGACAGCGCCGCCGTTTCCAGCTCGCTGGACAGCTTTGCCGAACACAACGCCATGCTCAACAGTTCGGTAGAAAACCTGATGCAACGCTACAACTATCCCTTCATCGCGGATCACCTGAAGCAGCACGTCGCTTTTGACCAGGCCTTTACCCAACTGCGCCAGGAAATCGAATCCGCCGCGCGCAGCCACCACTACCTGCGGTTCCGTGTTCGCCTGTTGCTGGCTGACTGGCAGATCAATCACACGACCAAAAGCGATTTGCACCTGGGTCATTTCCTGCAGCGGGCGGGCGTCAGTTGAGCGCCCCGTTGGCCGTTTTCAACACTCCCGGCAGACCTGCGGAAACCATCCAGAATCATCCAGAACATTCAAGGAATTCACCATGACCGGAACCTTGTTAATTGTTTCAGCGCCTTCCGGTGCAGGGAAAACCACTTTGGTTCGCGAACTGCTCAAGCGCGACCCAGGCGTTCAGCTGTCGATTTCCGCCACCACCCGCCAACCACGCAGCGGCGAGATCGATGGCCGCGACTATCATTTCGTCAGCAAGGATGACTTTCTGGCCATGCGCGCCCGGGGAGAATTCCTCGAATCGGCAGAAGTACACGGCAACTTCTATGGCACCTCACTGCACTGGCTGGAACAACAGCTGGCTGCCGGCCATGATGTACTGCTCGAAATCGACTGGCAGGGTGCCCAGCAGACCCGTGCTGTCTTTGCTGATGCTGTCAGCATTTTCATCTTGCCTCCCTCGCTGGCAGCACTTGAACAACGCTTGCGGGGCAGAGGCACGGACGATGAAGCCACGATCACTCGGCGCACGCAGGCCGCACTTGAGGAAATGCGCCATGTCGGCGAGTTTGATTACGTTATAATCAACGACGATCTACACACGGCCATCGCCGACCTGCAAGCGGTCGCGCACGCCGCGCGGTTACGCCTGACCATCCAGCGCGCCGGCCATCCCGAACTGTTTTCCCCACTTCTCCAGGATTGAATCATGGCCCGCATTACCGTTGATGACTGTCTGAAAAACATCCCCAACCGCTTTCAGCTGACGCTTGCGGCGACTTATCGGGCACGCCAGATCACCATGGGTGGCACCCCGATGATCGACATTCAGAACGACAAGCCGACGGTCATTGCCCTGCGTGAAATCGCCGTCGGCAAGGTCGGTCTGGAAATGCTCAACCGTGGGCAGGCATGACTCATGACGGCCTGAATTCACGCCTGTATTTGGGCGTTTTTTTGCCGCATTGCCCGGCCTGGCCGGGCACCGCCCGAGCGGCCGCATCCTGACCTGCTGCCGCAATGCCACCCGCATCCGATCCCTCGCCGCCTCCTGCTGTCAGCCTGCAGGAAGGCCCGCCCGCGCGCGCTGCGGCAGTTGCCGCCACGCCTGAGTTGACGCTTGCCCTGAACACCCTGCTCGGCAAGCTGGCAATTTATCTCGAACCCGAAGAAATCGATCGCATCGAAGAGGCCTACCATTTCGGCGCAGCGGCGCATGAAAGCCAGTTCCGCAGCACAGGTGAGCCTTACATCAGTCATCCGCTGGCGGTTGCCACGACATTGGCCGACTGGCATCTGGACAGCCAGGCGCTGATGGCCGCCCTGCTACACGATGTCGTCGAAGATACACCCGTCAACAAGGAAGACGTCGCCGAACGCTTCGGCAAACAAACCGCCGAACTGGTCGATGCCGTCTCCAAGATTGGCCGGCTGGAAGGCCAATCCTACGAAGAAGCCCAGGCGGAAAATTTCCGCAAGATGCTGCTGGCCATGGCGCGTGATGTACGTGTCATCCTCATCAAACTGGCCGACCGCCTGCACAACATCCAGACTCTGGGCACTTTCCGTCCGGACAAACGGCGCCGGGTGGCCCGCGAAACGCTGGATATCTACGCGCCCATCGCCAACCGCCTGGGGCTCAACACACTCAGTCGCGAACTGCAGGAACTGTCCTTCCTGAACGCGCAGCCGATGCGCTATCGCGTACTGGAAAAAGCGCTGAAGAATGCGCGCGGCAATCGCCGCGAAGGCGTCAACCGCATCACTGAAACCCTGCGCCGCCAGCTGCCGGAAATGGGCATAGAAGCGGAAGTCATGGGACGCGAAAAACACATCTACAGTATCTACCGCAAGATGCGCGAAAAGAACCTGAGTTTCTCTCAGGTCTATGACATCTACGGCTTCCGCATCCTGGTCAAGGATCAGCCCAGCTGCTACCTGGCGCTGGGCGCACTGCACAGCATCTACAAGCCGGTACCCGGCAAGATCAAGGATTACATTGCGATTCCCAAGGCCAACGGTTACCAATCGCTGCACACCACGCTGATCGGCCCTTATGGCACGCCAGTGGAAATCCAGATCCGCACCCACGAAATGCACCACATCGCCGAATCTGGCGTAGCCTCGCACTGGATGTACAAGGACGAGCAGACGCTCAGCGAATTCCAGCAGAAAACCCACAAGTGGCTGCAATCCCTGCTTGATCTGCAAACCACTTCGGGCACCTCTTCCGAATTTCTTGAACACGTCAAAGTCGACCTCTTCCCCGGTGAAGTCTTTGTCTTTACCCCGCAAGGAAAAATCATCGGCCTGCCGCGTGGTGCAACACCTGTCGACTTCGCCTACGCCGTGCATACCGACATCGGCAATCGCTGCGTGGCCTGCCGTATCAATGGCGAACTCAAACCCTTGCGCACCGAACTGCGCAACGGCGAACAGGTCGAAATCATTTGCGCAGCTCACCCCAATCCAAATCCGGGCTGGTTGAGCTATGTGAAGAGCAGCCGCGCCCGTTCGCAGATTCGTCATTTCCTCAAATCCCGGCAAAGTGACGAATCGGCCGAACTTGGCAGCCATCTGCTGGGCCAGGCCCTGCGCGCTTTCGACCTTGCGCTGGATGCCATCGACGAAACCACCTGGGAACGCTTCGCCCGCAATAGCGGAACGCAAAACAAGAAAGAAATTCTCACTGACATTGGCCTGGGCAAACGTCTGGCCGCCATCGTTGCCCGCCGCCTGGTGAGCGAACACGAATCGGCCACGGGCAACGCTGACCTTCCTGCAGAAAACCGCAAACCGCTTGGCCCCATTCTCATTCACGGCGCCGAAGGGATCGTTGTGCAGCTGGCCAAGTGCTGCCGCCCCTTGCCCGGCGATGCCATCATCGGCATTGTGCACAAAGGGCAAGGGCTGACCGTACATACCAACGATTGCCGCAGCATCAGCCGCGCCCGCAATGAAACGGGCAACTGGGTCGAAGTCGAATGGGATCCGGCCAGCAGTGGCAGCTATGAAACCTGTGTTCGCATCGTCGCAGAAAACCGCCGTGGGGCACTGGCCCGCATGACGACAGCCATTGCCGCCGCCGACTCGGACATCATCAACCTGCAGATTGACGATGATCCGGACGTCTGCACCACCCTGCTCTTTACTTTGCGGGTGAATAACCGCATTCACCTCGCCCGTATCATGCGCAGCTTGCGCCATCTGCCGGAAGTTGTCCGCATCTCCCGGGTACGCGACTGATTCGTCAGCATCCATTTTTCATTTTTCAGGAGTTCCCATGAACAAGAATGTTGCCCTGCGCTATGAGTCCGAACACACCCGGTTCATGCGTGAATGGCTGCAGAATCATCCCGAACAAAGCGCAGTCAAGCTCACCGGACGCCAACTGTGGTGGGATCGCGGCAGCAAGAGCCTGGATGAAATGCGCCGCATCAAGGAATCCAGAGCGCCGCAGAAGGCCTACGTGTATTACGACTGGAACGAATGAGCGGCGGCTTGCCTGTGCAAGCATCCAGCCCCTCGGCCATTTGCCATCCTGTACGGAAAGTTTTCTTGACAGCACCCATTTGACCGCCTAATTTTAAGATGTATTTTCAATCATGCTTTAGCGAAGGGGGCGAGCATGGCGCAGAAATCCATCGATTGGGCGCTGTCGATCATTGCCGGCACAGTGGCGCTGGCTTTGTCCTGGCCTTATTGGCAAGACCACACCAGCCCGGGTGAATCGGTCGCCTGGTGGTGGTTCTATCTCGCCCTGGGTCTGGTGCTGGCAGTGCATGTCTTCCGCATTTTTCTTGACTGCCTGCACACTCTGTTCGCCCACGATGCGCTGGACCGGGAGACTACGCTGCAGCAAACCGCCCTGCCGGCCACCTACGGCAACTCCACGCACGCGCGCGCGGACGCTCAGGCCGCACCGGGAGAGCGCTCATGAGCTGCCGCGACGGAGAACCCTGCCTGGAAGACAGCAAACGCCGCCGCGCCTTGTGGGTGCTGCTTCTGATGGCCCTGATCTTTGCCGGCCTGTCCTTCTTTTCCTTCACGGCCGGACGACAGCAGGCTGTGCCTGCCGCTGTGCACTATGCCGGCCACGATGCAGTGGCCGGCCGCAAGGTGTTTCAATCCTGGAACTGCATGGGTTGCCACACCATTGTCGGCAATGGCGCTTACTTCGGTCCTGACCTGACCAATATCTACCAACATGCGGGCCCGGCCTGGTTGGCGGCTTTTCTGCCTTCTGCCGGAGGCTGGCCAACAGCCGCAGCGGTGCGGGTTCAATTGCAGGCACCGGCGGTCAAACAGAGCTTGGGTACCTTGGAGCTGGCCGACTACCTGCAGCAATTCCCCGGCGCGGCAGAGCGGGTCGAGCGCCGGGGTGGGCAGCATAGCTACATGCCCAATCTGGCCTTGAGCAAGGAAGAAGTCGAGCAGTTGATTGCCTTCTTCAAATACACCGCCGCCATGCACAACGAAGGCTGGCCACCACTACCCAAGGTTGATGGGCTGCAAGTGGCCAGCCTGCGCCGTGGCATGGCCAGTACGCCAGCAGTCACGGCAGAGGCTGCGGCTAAGGCTGAAGCAGCCACCAACAGCGAGGCGGACAGTCCGTCTGATCCAGCAACCCTGGGGGCAGCCTTGGTGCGCGACAACGGCTGCCTGGCCTGTCATTCGACTGGGCAGGAACGCATCGTGGGCCCTGGCTGGGCAGGTCTGTCCGGCAGTCAGGTTGAACTGGCTGCGGGCGGGCAAGTCACGGCCGATGCCGATTACCTGGCGCGCAAGATTCGCCAGCCGACAGACCAGCCAGTGGCAGGCTACCCGGCGGGCGTCATGCCGGCTTTCGCCAACGTGCTGAACGAAAGCGAAGTGACCGCCATCGTTGCCTATCTCCAAACCCTCTAGCAACAACAGCCAGCAAGCACAGCGCGCCTGGCGCACGCAGTACATGCAACACGCAACACACGCAGCACACTCGACGCAACCACATTCGCCGCGACAGCCGGCGCGTTTCATGAACGCTGAAGGAGAGGGGCATGATCAAGATTCGTTACGAAACCCAGCGTCTGAGCCTGCGTTTCTTCACGCTGATGCTGATACTGTTCATCTTTCAGGTCGGCTTTGGTTTGCTGCTGGCGTTACAGCAGGCAGATCAGACCTTGCTGGCAGGCACGCTGAACTTCAACGTGGCCCGCGCCGAGCATCTCAATCTGGGCATACTTTGGGTGCTGTCCGGTTTCATCGGCTTGATCCTGTTCGTCGGCCCGTTATTGTCCGAGCGTGAGCTGGCGGCCCCGGGCCTGATCAAATTTCTTTTTGTTGCCCTGGTTGCCGTGGTGATCTGGAACGTCATCACCCAGGCGCTGGCCCAGCAAGGGATCGCTGGCTGGTGGCTGGGCCAGCCCTGGCTGCACGAAGGTCTGGAATATCTGGAAGCGGGGCGTCTGGCAGATGTAGTGATACTGATCGGCTTCGCCATCCTTTGCTATGTGGTGCTGCGCACTTTTCCACCCGTGGAACGCTGGAATGAAATTCACTGGGGGCTGGGGCTGGGCGTGCTGGCGCTGACCGCCGTTTGGGTGTTCGGCCTGTTTTCCGTTGATCGTCTTGATCTGAGCGAATACTTCCGCTGGTACGTGGTGCATTACTGGGTGGAAGGGGTCTGGGAAGTGATCCACATCAGTCTGGTGGGTTTCCTGTTGGTGCTGATGTTTGGCGCCAATATAAAAAGTGTGGGCTATGCCGTATTCTGGGGTGTGAGCATGGTCTGGCTGTCCGGCTTGCTGGGCAATGCCCACCATTACTTCTGGATTGGCACACCTGAATTCTGGCAATTCTGGGGTTCGCTGTTTTCCGCCCTGGAGCCCCTGCCGCTGATCTTCTGCTTCTGGCACATTTATCTGGATGCGCATCATGACCGGCGACCATTGGAAAACGCCCCGGCCTTTTATTTCATTCTCGGCTCGGTGGTGCTGGAACAGGTTGGCGCCGGCATCCTCGGCTTTACCATGACTTTTGCCCTGACCAACGTCTGGTCGCACGGCACCTGGGTCACGCCGGCCCATGCTCACCTGGCCCTGTTCGGCACCTTTGGCATGCTGGGCATTGCCGGCGCCTACTACGCCATGCCGCTGCTCAAGCAACAAACCAAGTTTGACCAGCGGCTGGGCAAGCTGGCCTTCTGGCTGGTATTCATCGGCATCCTGGGCATGGCCTTCGCCTTTGCCATCGGCGGCACCATCCAGGTCTTCCACTACCGCACCCTGGGGCTGGACTGGTTTGGCGGTGATGTCTTCCCGGCCATGGGTATCTACAAGCTGCTGGTTCCCTTCTTCGGCCTGGTCTTCCTGATCGGCGCGGGAGTCATCGTCTATGACTTGCTGACACTGGACCAACGCCAGCACATACCCTCAATTCCCGCTGCAACACGCACTCGCACACATGGTCGCTGGTCCAGTCCGCTGTCCGGCTTTGAAGCTGGACTGTGGCTGCTTGGCACCTGGTTCTTCGGTGCGCTGATCACGCTGGGGCTATTGAGTTTCAACCTGCCGCGCGTGCAGTCGGGAGATCCCACGCTGCCCTATCTGCTGGCCGGTCTCGGCTACCCGGGCCTGCTGCTGACTACGCTGCTGCTGGTCTGGCGCTTTCTGGCTTCGCTGGCCGCCAGGGGCCGCCTGCAACTGCCTTTGTCTGCACATGCAGGGCAAGGCATGGCTGTGCCCATCACTGCCGTTTGAGCCGGTTTCTTTTCAGGGAATCAGCTGATCGATGACGATCTGCAAATTGCTCGCACCGGGTGCCACACTGGCACTTTCGCCACGCAGATCATTGCTGCGCGGCGTGGCATCACCCGATCTGGAAACCCGTGCTTCGACCCGGACCTGCGTGGCAGTGGAAAGTGTCTGTTGCGCATCCAGCGCCAAGCTGTCATCCAGCACGAATGACAGAGGCAGATCCGCCACCCGGGCGCGCAGCACCGCCAGTGGCATACGCGGCCCGGCCACGGCATGGGCGGAAATGTATACGACGTCCGTCGCCTGTACCCGGTCACGCAGCGCAGGCGCCAGGCTGACCTGGCCACTCAGCGTGGTTTGTGCCGCATTCGTGGCCTCCTTTGCACCTGTCCTGGCAGCGGCTGCGCCGCTGGTCGCCTTGGCCTGCACGTCTTTCAGCGCCGCCGCCAACGAACGTCCCTCGTCCGAATCCGTCGGCAACAACTGCTGCAAACGTCCCCAGTAGTTCAACGTGGCCGGATAATCATCCCGCGTATAGGCGGCACTGCCCGCCAGCGCCAGTGACATGAGATGATCCGGATCCAGCTTGAGCGCCTGTTCGACCAGTTCTCGCGGCCTTCCTTCGAGCTCACCATCCGCCTGCACGGCCAGCAGATCGGCGTAATCGGCCAGCACATCGGGATTGTTGCCCGCGCCCAGCGCCAGCACATGTTCGTAGGCCTTGGCCGCCTGCGCATACTTGCCCAGGGCCTTGGAAGATCGCGCCAGCATCAGCCAGCCGGTGGGGTCATCCGGTTGGGCTTCCATGCGGGCAGCCAATTGCTCTACCAGCGCTTCGACCTGCGCCGGCGCAATCTGCTCATGTCCCGTGCGCAGACTCTGCGGCTGCAACGCGGCCGGATTGCCCAACCAAAGATAGAGCAGAGCGCTGCTGAGCGGCAGCAGCAGAACCAAGGTCAAACGACCAGCCCAGACGGTCTGTGTGTCGCCGGCCGGCGTGTCTTCGACGGAGACATCCTGCAACAGACGCCGCTGCAATTCATCGCGTGCCAGCAGATAATCGGCTTCGGCCAGTTCGCCGCTGTTGCGATCGCGCTCGACTTCTTCCAGTTGGTCACGATAGACCGCCGCATTCAGGGCGCGCCGGCTGGCGGCACCCCGCGTATCACGTTCGTTTCTGAACAGCGGATAGAGCAGCCAGAGCAATATGACCAGGGTCAGCAGCGTGGCCGCGCCGACAAAAGGCAAATGGTTCATCGTGGTGGGTTTTCGTCAATGGAAGAATTCAGCAGCGCCTCGGCAGCCTGCCGCTGTTCGTCGCTCAGGGTCGCATCATCCGTCGTGACATTGCGGGCACGATGACGCAAATGCCCTATCAGCCCGAGCAGAGCGGCAATCAGCAAGATGAAAGGGCCAAACCACAGCAGCCAGGTGCTGGCGCGCATGGGCGGACGGTACAGCACGAAGTCGCCATAGCGATCCACCAGGAAAGTCTTGATTTCATTATCGGTCTGGCCGGCTTCGATCATGCTGCGGATCTCGCGCCGCAAGTCCTGCGCCAGCTCGGCGCGCGAACCGGCCAGCGATTCGTTCTGGCAGACCAGGCAGCGCAGTTCCTCGGAAATATCCTGCAGCCGTTTTTCAACGACGGGATCATCGGCCAGCGGCGCCGCCTCGTTGGCCTGCAGCGGCGACAGCGCAAACACATGCAGCCAGAACAGCAGAATGCCGAGCAAGGTGTTCACTTTCATCCTGCCTGTCCTTCCAGTTCTTTGACCAGCGGCAGGATCCTCTCCCGCAGCACATCCGGTGTCAGCGGGCCGATCTGCTTGTAACGAATGATGCCGGCCTTGTCGATGACATAGGTTTCCGGTACGCCATATACGCCATAGTCGATGCCCACCCGGCCATCCATGTCAAGCACGGTCAGCTGATAGGGATCACCGCGCTGATCCAGCCAGGCCTGGGCACGACCACGCACCAGCGGTTCTTCCTCGTCGGCAGCCAGCTTGAGTATATCCAGCTCGCCATCGCCGCGTACTTCCTTGTAATTGAGGCCGATCACCGGCACCAGTCCCTGTTTGGCAAAACTCACCAGCAAGGGATGCTCGGCGCGGCAGGACACACACCAGGAAGCCCAGACATTCAGCAGCCAGACCTGGCCGCGCATGTCGGCCGGTGAAAACGTCTGACCGGCATCATCCAGGCGGGACAGCGTGAACGCCGGCGCGGGCTTACCCACCAGGGGCGAAGGCACTTCGCGCGGATTGAGATTGAGGCCGATCGCCAGCAGAGCCAGCAGCAGGATGAACAGCACCACGGGAATGAGAAAGCGTTTCATGCGGAGACTCCTGCCAGTGCGGCAGC
Source organism: Sterolibacterium sp. (assembly GCA_019105045.1). Taxonomy (GTDB): domain Bacteria; phylum Pseudomonadota; class Gammaproteobacteria; order Burkholderiales; family Rhodocyclaceae; genus Sterolibacterium. The sequence goes on along the minus strand of JAHRWT010000062.1, from coordinate 19,129 downwards.
TTCATCGGTCGCGCGCTGGCTGGCCCGGGCCTTGATGCGATAGCGCCGATCACTGATGGCCAACAGGCCGCCCAGTGACATCAGCAGACAGCCACCCCAGATCCACACCACGAAAGGCTTGTAATGCACGCGCACACTCCAGGCGTGTTCACCATCGGCCAGCGGCTCGCCCAGCGAGACATAGACATCACGCCACAGATTGGTATGAATGGCGGCTTCGGTCATCGGCATGCCGGATGAGAAATAAGCGCGCTTTTCCGGATGCAATAGGGCCAGTTGCTTGCCATCGCGCAGCAATTCGAAATCCCCCATGGCCGAGGAATAGTTCGGCCCCATCACATCACGCACCCCCAACATGCGCACGCTGTAATTGCCAATGGTCACCGTATCACCGGGCACCATGCGCACGTCTTTTTCGGTTTCGTAGCCCTGCACCAGAGTCACCCCGACGATGAAGGCCGCCACACCCAAGTGAGCGAGATGCATCCCCCACCAGGCCCGGGCGGGCTTGCTGATTCTCAAACGTTGATGAATTTGCTGCAAAGCCGCGGCGCCGATCCAGACCGCCATGAAGATTGACAGCGCAATCAACACCGACCAGCGTCCCAGCAACAGCGGCAAAGCAATCGCAGCCAGCAGGCTGAACAAGGCGGGCCACTTGAGACGTCGCATCAGATCCACCAACTGCGCTTCTTTCCAGCGGGCCAGCGGGCCGACGGCAATCATGAACATCAACGGCAGCATCAAGGGCACAAAGACGGTTTCAAAATACGGCGGGCCAACGGAAATCTTGCCCAGACCCAGCGCATCGATCAGCAGTGGATACAGCGTACCCAGCAAGACCGCGCCACAGGCCACCACCAGCAATACATTATTCACCAGCAGCAAAGTTTCCCTGGAAAGCAAGGCAAAGCGGCCACCCAGGCCGACCTTGGGCGCGCGCCAGGCAAACAGCAGCAGCGAGCTGCCGATCACCACGGCAAGGAAGATGAGGATGAAAATACCGCGTTGCGGATCGGTGGCAAAGGCATGTACGGAGGTCAGCACGCCGGAACGCACCAGGAAAGTGCCCAGCAACGACAGCGAAAAGGCCGCAATCGCCAGCAGCACCGTCCAGTTCTTGAACGCGCCGCGTTTTTCAGTCACCGCCAGTGAATGAATCAAGGCCGTGCCCACCAGCCAGGGCATGAAGGAAGCGTTTTCCACGGGATCCCAGAACCACCAACCGCCCCAGCCCAGCTCGTAATAGGCCCACCAGCTACCCAGGGCGATGCCCAGAGTGAGAAACACCCAGGCCGTCACAGTCCATGGCCGCGACCAGCGCGCCCAGGCCGCGTCCAGCTGGCCGGACAGCAAAGCCGCCACGGCAAAGGCAAAAGCCACCGAAAACCCGACATACCCCATATAGAGCAGCGGCGGATGAAAGACCAGGCCGGGATCCTGCAGCAGGGGGTTCAGGTCATTGCCATCGGCCGGTGGCTCCAGCAAGCGCTCGAACGGCGTGGACGTGAGCAGAATGAAGAGCAACATGCCAAAGGAGACCATGCCGAGCACCCCCAGTACGCGCGCCACCATGCCCGCCGGCAGGCTGTTGGAGAGCAGCGAGACAGCCAGCGTCCAGGTGGCCAGCAGGACGATCCACAGCAGCAGAGAGCCTTCATGCCCGCCCCAGACTGCCGCCATGCGATACATCAAGGGCAGTTTGGAATTGGAATGCTGGGCCACATACAGCACGGAAAAATCATTGGTGACGAAAGCCCAGGTCAGACAAGCCATGGACAGCAGCAGCAACAGCCATTGGGCCTGCGCCGCCGGCCGGGCAAAGGCAATCCAGGCCGGACGGTGCTGGTGTACGCCAATCAACGGCAACAGTCCTTGCAGCAGGGCCACAGGCAAGGCCAGCATCAAGGCAAAGTGTCCAAGTTCGGGAATCATGAGCGTGACCTTTTCTATGCTTGCTGCACTTCAGCCGGATAGAAGATGAGCGGAGAGTATGTGATGTGCAGTGAACGTGAATGTACAAACCGATGCGCCGCGATCACTCTTGCAGGCTGGCACCAACCTTGGCGGCTTCCGCCTGATCCAGTGCGTGCTGGGCATCGGGCGGCATGTAGTTTTCGTCATGCTTGGCCAGCACTTCGGTCGCTTCGAACTGGCCATTCACATTCAACCGCCCTTGGGTGACCACCCCTTTGCCCTCCTTGAACAGGTCGGGCAGGATGCCGGTGTAGGCGACGGGGATGTCATGGGCGCCGTCCGTGACGACGAAACGAATGGTCATTTCGTTGCGCACAACGGAATCTTCCTTGACCAGCCCGCCAATGCGAAACAACCGTTCCTTGGGAGCTTCGCCATTAGCCACCTGAGTCGGTGTATAGAACAGCGCGATATTGCTGTTGAGGGCGTTGAGGACGAAATAGGCAGCAATGGCCAGTACGGCCAGGCCACCCAGAATCAAGGCAATGCGTTTTTGACGGGGTTTCATGGAGAGCTAAAGGTGCAAGGCAAGAAGTGTGAACGGTAAACAGCGAACAATAAGTGGTAAACGATGCGACCTGAAGCCTCAGTCGCCTTGCCGGGTGGCCATTTTCTCGCGACGGATGGCGCGGACAGCCTGACTTTGACGTTGTTTGACAATTAAAGGTTCCATCAACAGGATCAGCGCCGTGACGCCGAAGCTGCCCCAGACATAGAGGCCATAACCGCCCATGCTGAAAAACTCAGCAACACTATTCCACTGCATGTTTGACCCACTCCGTGTGACGTTCGCGCTCCAGAATGATCGCCCGCAGCCGCAACAGCACCACGGCAATCACATACAGCCAGCAGGCAATCGACATCAGCAACATGCCGTTCAGCATGGTCTGCGCCATGCTCGGCGCCTTGGTCAGCGAAACCGAAGCCCCTTGGTGCAAGGTATTCCACCATTTCACCGAGAAATAAATGATGGGCACATTGACCACGCCGACCAGCGCCAGCACGGCCCCGGCGCGATCGGCCCGGCGCGGGTCATCGATGGCCGCCTGCAAGGCGATGAAGCCCAGATAGAGAAACAGCAAAATCAGTTCGGAGGTCAGGCGCGCATCCCAGACCCACCAGGTACCCCACATCGGCTTACCCCACAAGGCGCCGGTCCATAGCGAAAGAAACGCCATCAAGGCCCCCGTCGGTGCCAGTGCGCTGGCCATCATCGACGACAGCCGGGTATTGAGCGCCAGGCCGATGCCCGCCCAGGCGGCCATGATCAGATAAATGAACATCGACAGCCAGGAGGTGGGCACGTGGATGAAAATGATGCGGTAAGCCTCGCCCTGGGTGGCATCCGTCGGCGCGACGAAAAAGCCCACCCACAGGCCGGCGCAGGCGAAGACCACCGCCAGCGCGGCAAACCAGGGAATCATGCGCCCGGCCAGCGGATAGAAACTCTGCGGCGAAGCGTACTTGAACCAGTGGATGAGTCGGTTACTCATGGCTTATTCCAAAGCAATGCGCAGGGCGGCCGTGGTGACCCAGGGCGCAAAAAAGGCACAGAGAACGAGCAGGGCCGCCAGCAAGGACAGATGCCCCTGCGCCCCCATGCCGGAGACTTGTGCCTCAACGGCGCCCGCGCCGAAGATCAGCGTGGGAATATACAACGGCAGCGTCAGAAGCGACAGCAGGACGCCGCCACCGCGCACACCCAGAGTCAGTGCGGCGCCAATGGCACCGATCAGACTCAGCAAAGGCGTGCCCAGCAGCAAGGAAACCAGCAGGATCAGCAGCGCTTCCGCCGACAGGTCATATTGCAACCCTAGCAACGGCGCCAGCAGCACCAATGGCAAGCCAGCCACCAGCCAATGGGCAAAAATCTTGCCGGCCACCAACAAACCCAGTGGTGCGGGCGACAGCAGCAGTTGTTCCAGCGTGCCATCGGCGTGATCTGGCGCAAACATGCGTCCCAGCGACAGCATGGCGGCCAGCAAGGCGGCCACCCACAGCACGCCGGGGCCGATCTTGCGCAGCAAATCCAGCTCGGGACCGATGCCCAGTGGAAACAGGCTGACGACGATGACGAAGAAGAACAGCGACGTCAGCACTTCACTCTTGCGCCGCATGGCCAGCAGCAGATCGCGCCGCACAATCTGCAAAAGCATGGCGGCAGCGCCCAATTCGCGCGCTGGCAGCGGCCGGGCGGCGTTCGGGGTCATGCTCATGCTCATGACAAGTTCAGGCTCTGGCCGGACGTACCCGGAATGAGCACTTCCTGATGGCTGGTCAGCACCACACAGCCACCGTTGCCCACATGCGCGGCGATGATACCGGCCAGCCAATCCACCGCTGCCACATCCAGCGCCACAAAAGGCTCATCCAGTATCCACAGCCTGGCCCTGCTGCACAGCAGCCGCGCCAGCGCCGTGCGACGCTTCTGCCCTTGCGACAAGACGCGCACCGGCAAGTCCTCACGACCACGCAGGCCAGCTCGCTGCAGCAAATCGAAGGCCTGCGTCTCGCCCAACCACTGACCATGAAACGCTGCGGCCAGACGCAGGTTTTCCAGTGGCGTCAAGTCATCCTTGAGTGCATTGTGGTGACCGAAATACAGCACCACCTGGCGAAATGCCTCATCCAGTTCGCCGATTGGCCGACCCTGCCAGCGGATCTCTCCTTCGGCTGCGGGCGACAGACCACACAACATGCGCAGCAGGCTGGTCTTGCCCGCACCATTCTCGCCCCTGACATGCAGATAGCCGCCCGCCTCCAGGGAGAAATCCAGTCCGGAAAAAAGGCGGCGATCGCCGCGCACACAGGCAAGATTGGTGACAGCAAGCATAGAAAAAGGCGCGCCATGGGCGCCATGAGACAAGGGCGAATTATGCCCGAACTGCAGGCATCCTGCCGGCAATGTCCACGGGTTGAAATACATCCGGACGTTATCCGGGCATTGCCTGTTGCCCGATTCGTGCAGCAATTTCCGGCCAGGAAGAGCGACTTCATTTACAATCGCGGGATCATCAAACCACGCAATATTAGATTATACTAATAGTCCATGGGTGTTTGCGATGTTCGCTTGCCACCCTCGTTTCATCAAGTACCTGCTGCACGATCTGGTACGCCACGGCAAGCCACAAAGACGGCCACCGTCGCTGTCACCCTTGACTCTCGCTTTCCCGGAGAAACCGCATGAATCTTGAACAAGCTCGTTTCAACATGATCGAGCAACAGCTACGCCCCTGGAATGTGCTCGACCAGGACGTGCTGGATCTGCTTTATGTCGTCAAACGCGAAGACTTCGTGCCGCCGGCCTATCGCCTGCTGGCCTTCAGCGACGCCGAAATCCCGCTCGGCCATGGTGCCACCATGCTGCCGCCCAAGATCGAAGCACACATCCTGCAGGCGCTCAAACTCAGCAAGTCCGAACGTGTGCTCGAAATCGGCACGGGCTCGGGTTACATGGCCGCCCTGCTGGCCGCACATGCAGCCCAGGTGGTCAGCGTGGACATCGTGCCCGAACTGGCCGCGCAGGCCAGCGCCAACCTCAGCCGCAATGGCGTCAATAATGTCATCGTCGCCACGGGCGATGGCGCGCAAGGCTGGCCCGCACAAGCGCCTTACGATGTCATCGTGGTTTCCGGCGCCCTGCCCGAAGCCCCCCAGGCCATGCTCGATCAGCTGAAAAACGGCGGCCGTCTGCTGGCCTTTGTCGGTGAAGCGCCACTGATGCAGGCCCAGCTCATCAAACGCATCGATCAATTCAATTTCCGCACCGAAGTGCTTTTCGAAACATGGGTACCCCAACTGCGGGGCAGCCAGACCAGTCAGCGTTTCAACTTCTGAACCACCGATTTCACGCCACCATGATGCAACAGATCAGTGCTGCCCAACTTGCCATCTGGCTGGCTGACGACCAGCGGCCGCCACCGGTTTTGCTGGACGTGCGGGAGCCCTGGGAGTTTGCCAGCGGCCACATCGCCGGCTCGATCGCCATGCCCATGAACAGCGTCCCGGCACGCTACATGGATATGGCACAGGATGCCCTGACGGTGACCATCTGCCATCATGGCCAGCGCAGTCTGCAAATCGCCCTGTTTCTTGAACGCAAGGGTTTCAGCCAGGTACTCAATCTGGCGGGCGGCATTGCCGCCTGGGAGGCCACGCGCCAGCACCTCACCCAAGCCGCTGCCACTTGCTAGGAGCGCCCACAGAAATGCAAAAAACCACGCGAGCCACAAGTGAAGCAGAAACAAGGAAACCGAGAACAAGGGAAGTCGCCATGAAAAAATTACGCCCGTTGCTGCTGGGTATCGCTCTTGCCTCCGGAACAGCTCAGGCAGCCGATCTGCTCAGTATCTATCGCGACGCCCTCAGCCATGACGCCGAATACGCGGCCGCCCGCGCCGAACGCGACGCCGGTCTGGAAAAACGCACCCAGGGCAAGGCAGGTCTGCTGCCGCAGATCAATTTCACAGCCGACACCCAATGGAATGACGTCAGCAGCAAGATGAAGGTTTCGCCCAGCGACAGCATGGCCCAGCAGTTCGGCTCCATCCATCCGTGGCTGAAGCCTCTCGGAGCAAGACTGGGAGGGCTGATTCCCGGCAGCAACGACTACAGCTACAACACCCACTCCTGGGGCGTCAGCCTGGCCCAGCCGCTGTTCCGCCAGCAGAACTGGACCACCTTCAAGCAGGCCGAACTGGCCGCTCTCAGCGCAGAAACCCAATATGCGGTTGCCCGCCAGGACCTGATCGAACGCGTGACCCAGGCCTATTTTGACGTACTCATGGCGCAGGAAGACGTGGCCACGGCCGAAGCACAAAGTACCGCCATTGCCGAACAACTGGCCGCTGCCAAGCGCAACTTTGAAGTCGGCATCACCACCATTACCGACACCCACGAAGCCCAGGCACGCTACGATCTGGTCGGCGCCAACGTGATCGCCGCCAACAACGAACTGGAAGTCAAACGCCAGACTCTGGCCATGCTGATCGGCAAGGAACCCGAGGCTCTGCAGGGTCTCAGAAGTGGTGTGGCAATCACTCCACCCCAACCAGAAGATGTCAGCCAATGGGTCGCCTCGACTGAAAAAGGCAATCTGCACATCCTGCTGGGTCAGAGCCATCTCGAAATCGCCGACCGCGAAATCGAAAAAAATCGCTCGGGCCACTATCCCACAGTCGATCTCGTGGCTTCACACGGCCGCCAATCCAGCAGCGTCGGCCCACTGGGCCCCAACATGGGCGGCGTCAAAACCGATGCCACGGCTATTGGCCTGCAACTCAACGTACCGATTTTCAGCGGTGGCCTGACCACGTCAAAAACACGCGAAGCCGTCGCCATGCGCGAAAAGGCCCGCGCCGATCTGGAAAGCATCCGCCGCCGCGCCGCATTGGGTGCCCGCCAGGCCTATCTGGGAGTGACCTCCGGCATGGCCCAGGTCAAGGCGCTGGAACAGGCGCTGGTATCGTCCCAGTCATCACTCGACTCGAACAAACTGGGCTATGAAGTCGGTGTGCGCGTGAATATCGACGTGCTCAATGCCCAGCAGCAGCTCTATTCCACCCGCCGCGACCTGGCCAAGGCCCGTCTGCAAACGCTGATGGCGCAACTGAAACTCAAATCCGCCACCGGCGCCTTGAGCGAAGAAGACATCGTTGCCATCAACAACCTGCTGGAGTGAACCGGCGGCCCGGGCATCCTGCAGCCGCCCCGGATTTTCCGACAGACCAATGACCAATGGCCCGCAAAGCCCCATCAGGATTACATTCAGAAACAAAAGAAGTACAAATAACACTGGTTTTAAGATAAAATCAAATCGTCGTCACACCTTTCCTGTTTTTCACCCAAGAGGACCATCATGAAACACATCATCACCGCCGCCCTGACCGCCGCCGCCGTGCTGGTTGCTACCCCGGCTTCTGCCGATCTCGCCCTGGCCAAGAAGAGCAACTGCATGGCCTGTCATGGTGTGGACAAGAAACTGGTCGGCCCGGCCTACAAGGATGTCGCCAAAAAATACGCCGGTGACAAGAACGCCGAAGCCCGTATGTTCGACCGCGTCAAGAAAGGCACCGGTGCGACCGGAGGTGAAGTCTGGAAAATGGGCTCGCCGATGCCCCCCAATGCGGCCGTCAAGGATGACGACGTCAAGAAACTGGTCAAGTGGATTCTCGACGGCGCCAAGTAAGCCGCGTCCGCATCGCGGTTTCATCGCACGACACAAGAACCAGCCTGCGGGCTGGTTCTTGCGTTTACACCTGTCACCTGTCACCTGTCTGCAGATTTGCTGCATTGACGCCGCAGCGGATTTCATCTGCGTTGACAGTCGGTGGCACTGACGCAAGAATCCACCCTCTCCTGCTGGCTTTCCGGTGTCCGAGCATGAAACATTCCTCGTTTGCTGCTGCAACCCTCCTTGCCGCCGTTCTCGGCCTGACGGCCTGCGGCCCATCCGCCAACACCACCGCCCCGAGCCTCACGGCCGATGGCATGCGCCTCATCCGCATCGGCCAGGTTGCCCCCTTGACCGGCGGCATCGCCCATCTGGGCAAGGACAATGAAAACGGCGTGCGCCTGGCCATCGAGGAAGCCAACGCGCGCGGCATCGCAATCGGCGGTCAGCAGGTGCGCTTCGAATTGCTCAGCGAAGATGACCAGGGCGATCCCAAGGTCGGCACGACGGTGGCACAGAAACTGATCGACGCCGGCGTCAGCGGCATCGTCGGCCATCTCAACTCGGGCACGACCATTCCTGCTTCAGCCTTGTACGAGCAGGCCGGCATTCCGATGATTTCCGGCTCATCGACCAATCCGCAGCTCACCGAACAGGGTTTCCGCCATGTGTTCCGCATCGTCGGCCGGGATGACCAGCAGGGGCCGGCGGTGGCCAACTATCTGCTGGCCGGGATCAAGCCGAAAACCGTGGCGGTGATCGACGATGCCACCGCCTATGGTGCCGGTCTGGCCAATGAGGTCGAGAAAACCCTGAAGGCCGCCGGCGTGCAGGTGCTGCCGCGCGAACAGGGCACCAACAAGACCGCCGACTGGAAAGCCATCCTCACCAAGCTCAAGGGCAAGCAGCCCGATGCCGTGTTCTATGGCGGCATGGACGACACCGCCGGTCCGCTGCTCAAGCAGGCGCGCGAGCTGGGTCTGAACCAGCCGTTCACTTTTGGTGATGGTGGCTGTACCGACAAGATGATCGAACTGGCCGGTGCGGCAACCCGCCAGATGTATTGCTCGCAAGCCGGCATCCCCGTGCGCGCCGCCAGCCAGAGCTTTCTCGACGCCTATCAGGCCCGCTTCGGCAGCGCGCCCCTGATCTATGCGCCATTCACCTATGATGCCGCCAATCTGCTGATCGCCGCCATGCAACAGGCGGATTCCAGCACGCCAGACAAATACCTGCCGACACTGGCCAGCATCCAGCATACCGGGGCCACCGGCAGCATCGCATTCGACGCCCGGGGCGATCGCAAGGATGCGGAAATCACCATTTTCACGGTGAATAACGGACAGCTCACGCCCATCACCATCATCAAGGCGGGCCAGCTGATTCCCTATGCCGCGTTCCTTGAGCGCACGCAGCATCCGCAGCAAGCGCCCGCCCGCTGAACACCCGGTCGGCCCACGCAACTTGGACATCCTGCTGCAACAGATCATCAACGGCCTGACCCTGGGCTGCCTGTACGCCATCGTCGCCCTGGGCTACACCATGGTGTATGGCATCATCCAGCTGATCAATTTCGCCCACGGCGAAGTGGTCATGCTCGGCGCGATGATTGCCCTGAGCATCCTCCTGCTGCTGAGCGGACAGGGCGTACCGGCCCTGCCCAGCGTGCTCGGCGCCCTGCTGGTGGCGATTCCCGCCTGCATGATGCTGGGCTATCTGCTGGAACGCTTCGCCTACCGCCCGCTGCGGCGCGCGCCCCGCCTGGCGCCGCTGATCAGCGCCATCGGCATGTCCATCGTCCTGCAACACATCGCCATGATGTTCTGGGGGCGCAGCCCGCTGGCCTTTCCGCAACTGCTGCCAGCCAGCACCCTTGAGATTGCCGGCGCCAGCATCAGCAGCCTGCAACTGCTCATCATCCTGATCTGCCTGCTGATGATGGCCGCACTGGCCCTGCTCATCTACCGCAGCCGGCTGGGCATCGCCATGCGCGCCACCGCCGAAAACAGCGACATCGCCCGCCTGATGGGCATCAACGTCGATCAGGTGATCGCGCTGACCTTCATCATCGGTGCCGCCCTGGCAGCGGTCGCCGGCCTGCTGGTCGGCATGTACTACGGCATGGCCCACTACACCATGGGCGCCCTGCTTGGCATGAAAGCCTTCGCCGCCGCCGTGCTGGGTGGCATCGGCAACATCCCCGGCGCCATGATCGGCGGCATCCTGCTCGGCCTGGTCGAAGCGCTGGGGACCGGCTACATCGGTGATTTCAGCGACCTGTGCCAATACGCGCCACTGGCCGGACTGTTCGCCGAACAGTGCGCCGATGGCGGCAATCTGGTGCTGTTCGGCAGCAACTACCAGGATGTGTTCGCCTTTGCCGTGCTCATCCTGGTACTGCTGTTCCGTCCCGCCGGTCTGCTCGGCGAGCGCGTCGCCGACCGCGCCTGAGCCATGACGCTGCCCCGCCTGCCCGCCCGCTTCGGCATCCTGCTGATCGCCCTGGCGCTGATCGCCCTGCCTTTCGCACTCTCTGCCGCCGGCACGGCCTGGGTACGCATCGCCAATCTGGCGATTCTGTTCATCCTGCTCTCGCTGGGACTCAACATCGTGGTTGGCTTCGCCGGCCTGCTCGATCTGGGCTATGTCGCTTTCTTCGGCGTCGGCGCTTACGTTCATGCCCTGCTGGCCTCGCCGCACTTCGACCTGCATCTGCCTTTCTGGCTGACCTTGCCGATCGGCGCGCTGGCCGCCGCGCTGTGCGGCGTACTGCTGGGCTTTCCGGTACTGAAACTGCGTGGCGATTACCTGGCCATCGTCACCCTCGGCTTTGGCGAAATCGTGCGCATTTTTCTCAACAACCTGTCGCGTCCCGTCAACATCACCAACGGCCCGCAGGGCATCGGCCGCATTGATCCGGTACAGCTTGGCGACTTCAGCTTTGCCCGCACTGATTCGCTGCTCGGCCTGACATTCAACGGACCGATGAAGTATTACTACCTTTTGCTGATCTTGCTGCTGCTGGTCATCGTCATCAACCTGCGCCTGCAGGACTCACGCATCGGCCGCGCCTGGGAAGCCATCCGCGAAGACGAAGTCGCCGCACGCGCCATCGGCATCGACACTGCGCGCCTCAAGCTGCTGGCCTTCGCCATGGGTGCGAGCTTCGGCGGCGTGGCCGGCGGCATGTTCGCCGCCATCCAGACTTTCATCAGCCCGGAAAGCTTTGTGCTGACCGAATCCATCATGATCCTCGCCATGGTGGTGCTGGGCGGCATGGGCCACATCTGGGGTGTGATCGGCGGCGCGCTGCTGCTCTCCTTCGTGCCGGAAATCCTCCGCTATACCGTGGCCCCGCTGCAGCAGATGCTCTTTGGCAAGGTACTGGTCGAACCGGAAGTCATCCGCATGCTGATCTTCGGCCTGGCGCTGGTACTGATGATGCGCTATCGCCCAGCCGGCCTGTGGCCGCAACGTCGCCGGCAAGTTGAAGCCAGCGCCCCGGGAGCCGGCCATGCCTGAATCCGCGCGCGACACCCTGCTGTCTGCCCACCACATCAGCAAGCACTTCGGCGGCGTGCGCGCGCTGAACGAGGTGACGCTGAGCATCCGCTGCGGCGAAATCTACGGTCTGATCGGCCCCAATGGCGCGGGCAAGACCAGCTTCTTCAATGTCCTGACGGGACTGTATTGCGCGGACAGCGGGTATTTTGAATTTGCCGGCCAGCGCCTGGCCACCGACGCACCGCAACGTGTGGCGGCCGCCGGCATCGCCCGCACCTTTCAGAACATCCGCCTGTTCGCCCGCATGACGGCCCTGGAAAACGTCATGGTCGGCCGCCACCTGCGCAGCCGCAGCGGGGTTTTCGGCGCCATGCTGCGCAGCCGCGCCATGCGCGAGGAAGAAGCGGCCATTCGCCGGCGCGCCAGCGAACTGCTGCATTATGTCGGCATCGCCGATTGCGCCAGCCAACTGGCCTGCCAGCTTTCCTATGGCGACCAGCGGCGACTGGAAATCGCCCGCGCGCTGGCCGCCGAACCGCGTCTGCTGGCGCTCGACGAACCCGCCGCCGGCATGAACGCCAGCGAAACCGCCGCCTTGCGCACACTGATCCAGGGACTGCGTGACGATGGCCTGACCATCCTGCTGATCGAGCACGACGTCAAGCTGGTGATGGGGCTGTGCGATCGTCTGGCCGTCCTCGATCATGGCGAGAAAATTGCCGAAGGCACGCCGGCTACCGTGCAAAATCATCCCGGGGTGATCGAAGCCTATCTGGGTTGCGAAACCGGTGCAGCATATGCTTGAAGTACGCGGCCTCAACGTACATTACGGCGGGATTGCCGCCGTGCAGGGCATCGATCTGAGCGTTGCCGCCGGCGAGACCGTGGCGCTGATCGGCGCCAATGGCGCCGGCAAATCGAGTGCGCTGCAAGCCATTGCGCGCACGCTGCATGAGGCAACGATCACCGGCCGGATCCATCTTTGCGGCACGGACATCAGCGCCCTGCCCACGCATCAGCTGGTCAGCCACGGTCTGGCGCTGGTGCCGGAAGGACGCGGCACCTTCACCCGCCTGAGCGTGGCCGAAAATCTGCAGATCGGCGCCTATACCCGCCATGCTCGGCAAGGAGAACAACGATCCAGCGGAAAAGCCGCCATCGCCGCCGACCTCGAACACATCTACACGCTGCTGCCCCGTCTCAAGGAACGCCGACAACAACTGGCCGGCACCCTGTCCGGCGGCGAGCAGCAGATGCTGGCGCTGGGCCGCGCGCTGATGAGCCGGCCGCGCCTGTTGCTGCTCGATGAACCGTCCATGGGACTGGCGCCGCTGATGGTGCAGAAGATCTTCGAAGTCATCCGCAGCGTCGCCGCCAGCGGCGTCAGCATTCTGCTGATCGAACAGAATGCGCAACTGGCCTTGACCACGGCCAGCCGGGGCTATGTCATGGAAAGCGGCCGCATCACGCTGCATGGCGCGGCCACCGAACTACTCGCCGACCCGCGCGTGCGCACCGCCTACCTGGGCGAGTGATCTCATGAAGCCATGAACACACCGACGGCAAGCCGTTTCAATTTCTGCTCGTCTGCCCCTGCAAGGCTGTCACCAATTCTGCCCGCCAGGCGCCGATTTCAGGATCACTGGCCATGCCGTCCGGTGCCTGAGCGCGTGATTCGGCATAGTCGCCATACAACAGCGCCAAGGGCTGCCCGCTCTCCGGATGGATCACGCTCAGCAACATGATCGAACGGGCATCCACCAGACTCGCGTACCACTCCGGCAGATGCTTGGCGTAGGTTTCCGCCTGGGTATCGGCGATGTACAGATCCAGCTTCTTGCTGTAGACCAAGCGAAAAATATCCGGCTTCGCCCCCTGGCAGCGAAAGCGCGTGGCAATGGCTGCTGCGTTGCGCCCCACGCCGGCCACCGCCACCAGTCCGGATGAACCATCCGGCAGGCAGAGCAGACTGCGATCAAAGCCATATTTGTCGTGAAACTGGCGCAGCACCTGCTGGAAAATTTCCACCGGCTTGCGCCCATCCTTGCTTTCCTTGGTCAGACTGTCCTGCGCGGACAACAGATCGAGCACCCGTTCGGACGCCTTGCGCAACTGCGTGCGCGCCTGCTCGACATCACAGGGAAACGCCAGCGCCTGCAGTTGCTGGTCGGTTTCCTGCAGGATCTTGCCGATCCACTCATGCACCTCGCTGTCCTTGAGGCGCAGCACCAGCCGGAAATATTCGATTTCATTGGCGATTTCGATTTTTTCCCGGCCTTCCGGCAAGCGGAACAGGATGTCCGTGATCAGTCGCGAAAAAAGCGCAGCGTAGCGGTGCCAGTCAAGCGGCGTATTGACGCTGCGCGGCAACGCTTTTTCCTTGCGCATGGCCAGGCTTTGCTGCAACACATCGGGCAGACTCCAGTGCGCCGCAATCGCTGCGCCAATTTCCTCGAAACCCACACCCAGCGTCTGCCTGACCGCTTCATCCTCGGTCAGATTCCTGGCCACCTGCAGATCACGGCTGTGCTCGATTTCCTCATGCAGGTGATAGGCCACCATCATCCGCCCCAGATTCTGCATCAGACCGCAAACCTGAGCTTCCTGGGCGCTGTAGCGTGCCCCATTGAGACGGGTGAGCTCAGCACAGAAACTGCCGCAGAAATAAGCCGCCGCAATCTCGCCATTGAGCAGCCTCGCCTGCGGGCTGTTTGCCATAGTGTTGAGCAAAGCCAATGACAGCACAACCGACTTGACGGTACTCAAACCCAGAATGACGATGGCCTGATCGATGGTTGACACATTGCGGCCGCCGCGCGCATTGCGGCTGGAATTGGCGATACGCAGCAAACGCGCGGTCAGCGCTGCATCGCTGAGAATGGCGGCAACGATCTCGCGGGTACCGCCATCCTCGGCATCGGCCAGCTGACTGACCAGCTGCACGGCACTGCCCAGACCGGCAAAGCCCGGGCTGGCATCCAGCAACTTGAGCAGACGGGACAGTGTTTCCGTCCCCAGTTGTGCATTTCCCATATTCGAAAACCCTGTATCCACGCAGTGCACGACAGGTGACTATATCGCGAAAGTTCAATGGAAGCTCGTCGATTCTAATCCGGCGGACGGCCCTGTTAAAATGCCCGGTCTGTCAGCAAGGAAAAAAGAAAAGACCATGCCCAACCGTCACAAGACCCTGACACGCTACATCATCGAGCAGGACCACCTGCATCCCGGTGTTTCCGGCGATTTTTCCGGCCTGCTCAGTTCGCTGGCCACGGCCATCAAGATCATTGCCAACCAGGTGCAGCGCGGTGCGCTGATCGGCGCGCTGGGCAATGCGGCCCTGGGCGACCAGATCAACGTACAGGGCGAAGTACAGAAAAAACTGGACATCATCAGCAATGACGTGATGCTGCAGGAAAATGAATGGTCCGGTCACATCGCCGGCATGGCCTCCGAAGAAATGGAGGATATCTACCAGATTCCCGAACATTTCCAGCGCGGCAAATATCTGCTGATCTTCGATCCGCTCGACGGCAGCTCCAATATCGACGTGAATGTCACCGTCGGCACCATCTTCTCCATTTTGCGCACGCGCCATCCAGGCGAACAACCCGGCCTGGAGGATTTCCTGCAGCCCGGCACCGAGCAGGTCTGCGCCGGCTTTGCTCTGTATGGCCCAGCCACCATGCTGGTGCTGACCACCGGCAATGGCGTCGATTGCTTCACACTGGATCGCGATGTCGGTGATTTCATCCTCACCCATCCGCAGATGCGCATTCCGCAAGATTGCAAGGAATTCGCCATCAACACCTCCAACGAGCGCTTCTGGGAGCCTCCCGTCAGGCGCTGCATCGGCGAATATCTGGCCGGCAAGACCGGCCCGTGCGGCAAGGATTACAACATGCGCTGGGTGGCCTCACTGGTGGCCGATACTTTCCGTATCCTCACACGTGGCGGCGTCTTTCTCTACCCGCGCGACAGCAAGGATCCCAACAAGCCCAGCCGGCTGCGTCTGATGTATGAAGCCAATCCGATCTCCTTCATCATCGAGCAGGCCGGCGGCATGGCGATTACCGGCCGGGGGCGGGTCATGGAACTGCAACCCGAATCCCTGCACCAGCGCGCGCCATTCATCTTTGGCTCGAAGAATGAAGTCGAGCGCATCCTGCAATACCATCAGGAATTCGATCGCGGCGACCCGGGCGGCCCGGGCGATTTCGACTCGCCGCTGTTTTCGTCACGCTCGCTGTTCCGCAACGAAACCCAGTAAGCTGCCGCCATGTCGCTCAAGCATCCGATCATTGCGGTGACCGGCTCTTCAGGTGCTGGCACCAGTTCGGTGCGACGGACTTTCCAGTCCATTTTCCGGCGCGAAGGCGTGGCGGTTGCCCTCATCGAAGGCGATTCCTTTCACCGCTATGACCGACTGGAAATGCAGGCCGCCATGGCCGCCGCCGCCCGCGCCGGCAACCCGCATTTCAGCCATTTCGGCCCGGATGCCAATCTGCTCGCAGAACTTGAACAACTCTTCTGCAGCTATGGCGAGAATGGCAGCGGCCGCATGCGCAAGTACCTGCATGACGAAAAACAGGCCGCCGCCCGTGGCCAACCGGCCGGCACCTTCACCCCCTGGGAAGACCTGCCCACCGGCACGGATCTGCTGTTCTACGAAGGGCTGCATGGCGCCGTCGTCACGGATAATATCGATGTGGCCCACCATGTCGACCTGCTGGTGGGGGTGGTGCCCATCATCAATCTGGAATGGATACAGAAACTGCATCGCGACAAGGCCACACGCGGCTATTCGACCGAAGCCGTGGTCGACACCATCCTGCGCCGCATGCCGGATTACGTGAATTACATCACGCCGCAATTCGCCCGCACCCACGTCAATTTCCAGCGCGTGCCGACGGTGGATACCTCCAACCCTTTTGTTGCCCGCGACATTCCCAGCGCCGACGAAAGTTTCGTGGTGATCCGTTTCGCCAATCCCAAGGGCATCGATTTTCCCTATCTGCTGGCCATGATCAGTGACTCCTTCATGTCGCGCGCCAACAGCATCGTGGTGCCCGGCGGCAAGATGGAACTGGCCATGCAGCTGATCTTCACCCCCATGGTGTTGCGGCTGATGGAAAACCGCAAACGCCTCTGAAAGATGTACCGCACAATGAACATGCAAGGAAAAATCTGCCTCGTCACCGGCGCTTCCCGCGGCGTTGGCAAAGGCATCGCGCTGGCCCTGGGCGCACAGGGGGCCACGGTGTACGTCACTGGCCGCAGCCTGACCACCGCCACTGAAGTCGGCCTGGGCGGCACGCTGGAAGAAACCGCCGCCGCCATCACCGCCCGTGGTGGCCAGGGCATCGCCGTGGCTTGCGACCATGCCGATGACGCCGCCATCGCCGCCTTGTTTGAGCGCATAAAAACCGAGCAGGGCCGGCTTGATGTACTGGTCAACAACGCCATCGCCCTGCCTGCCGGACTGATCGAAACCGCCCCTTTCTGGCAAAAATCACTGGATGAATTGAGCCTGCTTGACGTCGGCCTGCGCTCGGCCTATGTCGCCAGCTGGCATGCCGCCCCGCTGCTGCTCGCCAGCCAGGGCTTGATCGCCTTCACCTCCTCCTTTGGCGGCACCTGCTACATGCACGGCCCGGCCTATGGCGCAGGCAAGGCGGGGACCGACAAAATGGCTCACGACATGGCGCAGGATTTCAAGGCCCATGGGGTGACCGTGGTTTCCCTGTGGCTGGGGCTGGTCAAGACTGAGCGCACCGATCAGGTCTGCGGCGCCGAGCCAGAAAAATACGGCGCGGCCTACAAAGTGGCTGAATCAACAGAATTTCCTGGCCGGGTCATCGCCGCGCTCTACCACGACCCCGCCCGCCAAGCGCGCAGCGGCAAGATTCAGGTGGTGGCCGAATTGGCCAAAGAATATGGCCTGACCGATCTCGACGACAAACAGCCGCCGTCTTATCGCAAGACACTGGGCAACCCGCCAGAGTTTTCGACCGCCGTGGTTGAGTAAGCCACACAGCCATCATTGCCCAATCACCGGGCAATGATTAATAAGCCTTGAAAATCAAATATCTAGCCAAAATTTCGGGCTTGAACGATAATAACGGGTTCTGCAAACGCCACTTTTTGCTGGCCTTTTTCCCATCTATCGCCTATGTCCTCTACCGCCCAGACCCGCTGCAAATCCGCTGCCCTGCCTGTATTCAATGACAACACCGGGGCTATCCGCGCTCTGGCGATGGATGCCATCCAGAAAGCCAAATCCGGCCATCCCGGGGCACCCATGGGCATGGCGGAAATCGCTGAAGTGCTATGGACGCGCCATCTGCGCCACAACCCGGGCAACCCGCTGTGGGCCAATCGCGACCGCTTCGTGCTTTCCAACGGTCATGGCTCGATGCTGCTTTATGCGCTGTTGCACTTGACGGGTTACCAGCTCAGCATCGACGACCTGAAAAATTTTCGCCAGCTGCACAGCAAGACGCCGGGCCATCCGGAATACGGCTATGCCCCCGGTGTGGAAACCACCACCGGGCCGCTGGGCCAGGGCATCGCCAATGCCGTCGGGCTGGCCATGGCAGAAAAAATTCTGGCCACACAATTCAACCGCCCCGGCCATGACATCGTCGATCACCGCACCTGGGTGTTCATGGGGGATGGCTGTCTGATGGAAGGCATTTCCCACGAAGCCTGCTCACTGGCCGGCACCTGGGGCCTGTCCAAGCTGAAAGTCATTTGGGACGATAACGGCATTTCCATCGACGGCCCGGTCGAAGGCTGGTTCACCGAAGATATTCCCGCACGTTTTGAAGCCTATGGCTGGCATGTGATCCGTGATGTGGCTGGACATGATCCGGCAGCCATTGATGCTGCCATCCAGGCCGCCATCGCTGAAACCGGCAAACCCACGCTGATCTGCTGCCGCACCCTGATCGGTGCCGGCAGTCCCAACAAAGCGGGCGATGCCGATGTACATGGCGGCCCGCTGGGTGAAGCCGAAGTCGCTGCCACGCGCGAGCAGATCGGCTGGAAACATCCCCCCTTTGAAGTGCCGGCCGAGGTTTACCAACACTGGGACGCCAAGGCCAAGGGCGCAGCAGCAGAAGCCGACTGGGAAAACAGCTTTGCCGCCTATGCCGCCGCCTTTCCTGAGCTGGCCGCTGAATTCCGCCGCCGCATGGCCGGCGAATTGCCCGCCAACTGGGCAGACACCGCCCGTCAAGCCGTCGAGCAAGCCCACCACAAGGCCGAAACCGTGGCCACACGCAAAGCCTCGCAACTGGCAATCAACGCACTGGCCGCCAGTCTGCCCGAATTTGTCGGCGGCTCGGCCGATCTGACCGGCTCCAACCTCACCAACTGGGCGGGCTGCCAAGCGGTGCAGGGCCGTCAGGCCGGCAACTACATTTCCTACGGTGTGCGTGAATTCGGCATGTCGGCCATCATGAACGGCTTGGC
>JAHRWT010000006.1 GCA_019105045.1 Sterolibacterium sp. | reverse complement strand
GGGTTCTGCCTTGGCACTGGGGGGGAGCGAAGCGCAGCGCGGCCAATGGCTGCCCAAGCTGATTGCCGGTGAAGTGCGCTTTGCCCTGGCGATCGACGAAGGCCCGCGCCATGATCCCAAGCATTGCCACACCACGGCCAGCAAGAATGACCAGGGTTATGTGCTCAACGGCACGAAACAATTCGTCATGGATGGCGCCTGCGCTGATCAGCTGATTGTTTCCGCCAAAACAGACAAGGGCCAGACGCTGTTTCTGGTCGATGCCCAGGCGGCAGGCATCAGCCGCCATCGGCTGTCGATGATCGATACCCGCAATGCCGCGCGCATTGTTTTCGATCATGTGCAAGTCACTGACGACGCTGTGCTGGGGAGTGTGGATGAGGGCGCCGAGCTGCTTGATCAAATCCTCGATCGTGGCCGCATCGCGTTGTGCGCCGAAATGCTGGGTATTGCCCAGTGGCTGTTCGATACCACCGTCGAATACCTCAAGCAGCGCGTGCAGTTCGATGTGCCGATCGGCTCTTTCCAGGCTTTGCAGCATCGCGCTGCCAAGATGTTTGTGCAGATGCAGCTGGCGCGCAGCACGGTGCTGGCCGCGCTGGCCATCGTCGATGAGAACCCGGCTTTCCTGCCTTTCTACGCCAGCGCGGCCAAGGCCAAGATGGGCGAAGTGCTGGAACTGGTGAGCAGCGAAGCGGTGCAGATGCACGGCGGCATCGGTGTTACCGAAGAGCTGGATGTCGGTCTGTATCTGAAGCGTGGCCGCGTCTGCGTGGCCGCGCTGGGTGATACCAGCTTCCATCGCGATCGCGTCGCTGGCATCATGGGCCTGTGATGCGGCACTGAATCCGGGTTTCTGATCCTGACCCTGACCCCGGCCCTGCGCTGTGGTTCGTCAATCAAGAGGAGTGCTTGCACTCCTCTTTTGTTATCCAACATCCAGCCAATATCCCGCTAACATTTCGCCAACGGAGTTCGCCATGACCGACACCTTGCGCCAGCAATTGCAGGCCGTTGCCGCCCAGCTGACAGCACCCGATGCGCCCTATGCGCTGGCTGAAATTCAGCACGACGGCCGGCCTTACCGCATCTACCAGAATGCGCCGGTCCATCTGGCGCAGCTGATCGAACAGGGGCGTGGTTTTGGCGACAAGTCATTTCTCGTCTGGCAGGAACAGCGTCTGAGTTATGCCGATTTCTATCGCCAGGTCGATGCGCTGGTGCCCGTGCTGCGTGAGCAATACGCCATCCGCAAAGGCGACAGGGTGGCCATCGCCATGCGCAACCGTCCCGAATGGATGGTGGCCTTTGCCGCAACCATACTCTGCGGCGCGGTGGCCGTACCGCTCAACAGCTGGGGCCAGCGTGAGGAACTGCTGCATGGCCTGAGCGACAGCGCGCCGCGCCTGCTTTTCTGCGATGCCCAGCGGCTGGCCCACGTCGCCGCCGATCTGGCGACATTGCAGCTGCCGGCCATCGTGGTCGATGCTCACGTTGCTCACGCGACTCACGTTACTCACGCTGCCAACGAAACGCTGCCGGCCAGCGTCCGTTGCTACGCGGCCGTGCTGGATGCGGCGCCGGCCACCGCCCGCGCCACACCGGTCGACATCGCGGCGGACGATCTGGCGATGATCATGTACACCTCGGGCACGTCCAATCTGGCCAAGGGCGTGACCTCGACCCATCGCGCCATGTGTCAGGGTGTGGTCAATCTGGAATATTTCGGCGCGCTGCATGTGATGACTTCGCCCGAGCGCTATGGCGCCATGGTTGCCCAGGGTTTCGAGATGACCACCCTGATGGCCGTGCCGCTGTTCCATTCCAGCGGCCTGCACGCCCAGTTTCTCTCGGCGCTGCGCACGGGTCGGCGGCTGGTCATCATGTACAAATGGGATGTCGGCGCGGTGCTGGAAACCATCGCGCATGAGCGCATCACCCAGCTTTCTGTCTCGCCGGCGATGATGCTGCAACTGTTTACCGATCCGCGTTTCGACCAGGCCGATACGCGCAGCCTGGCCTGGCTGGGTTTTGGCGGCGGCAGCGTGCCCGATCCCATGCTGGCGCTGATCCAGCAGAAAAAACCCCAGGCCATGGCCGGCATCGGCTACGGCCTGACCGAAACCAACGGCCCGTCGAATGCCGCCACCGGCGAAGCCTTCGCCTGGAAGCCGCGCAGCAACGGGCCGACTTCGCCGATTTTCGATGTGCGTATCGTCGATGAGGCCGGCAATGATCTGCCGCCCGGCGAACGTGGCGAAGTCTGGCTGCGCGGCATCACGCTGATGCAGGGCTACTGGAACAAGCCCGAGGCCACCCGCGAAGTGCTGCAGGACGGCTGGCTGCACAGCGGCGATATCGGTTATTTCGACGAAGAGGGTTTTCTCTATATCGTCGATCGCATCAAGGACATCGTCAATCGCGGCGGCGAGAAAATCGCCAGCGCCGAAATCGAATCCGTGCTGCTGGCCCATCCGGCCATCGCCGAAGCTGCTGCCTTCGGCGTGGCCGATGATACCTACGGCGAAGCGCTGGCCGTGGCTATCCACCTGCGCCCGGGTCAGCGTCTGCGTGCCGAGGACGTGCGCAACCACGTCGCCGCGCATCTGGCGGCCTACAAGATTCCCAGCCATGTCGTTTTCCGTGCCCAGGGACTGCCGCGCAACGTGGTGGATAAAGTGCTGAAACGCCAATTGCGCAACGAGTTCGAGCAAACCTGAAGCCGTCACGTGCGCTGGCGCGCGGTGCTGTGTGTAGTGTGCCGTGTGCGGATACTGTGCGTTGTGCGCTGCGTGTTGTGCGTGTGCGCTGCGCCCGGCGCGCTCGGAGAACGAAACGGCAGCGCATTGTAAAATGGGCGTTTCGGTGTTTTCGCGAGATCGTCACGCCATGTCCATGTCCATGCGCTTGCCCAAACTGAAAACCGTCGCCTGGTCACTGGCCGCACTGGGGGTGGTCTGGCTGTTGTTTGCCTGGCTGGCCCTGCCGCGCATTCTGCACAGCCAGGCCGTCAGTTTCATTGCAGAAAGAACCGGCCATCAATTGACGCTGGATCGGCCTGAGTTCAATCCGTTTGAACTGCGTTTGCGTCTGGCCAACCTGCAACTGAACGACCCGCAAGGACAATTGCTGCTGGGCTTTCGTGGCCTGGATGTTGATCTGTCCGCCGCCAGCCTGACACGGCGCGCGCTGGTGTTTGATGGCATCCGGCTGGACGGCCTGGCCGCCAACGTGGCCTTGCTGAATGATGGCAAGCTCAACTGGACCGCTTTCATCGACGCGCTGAAAAGCCCACAGCCCAGTCCAGACAGTGACCTGCCGCGCATGGTCGTGCAACGCTTCGTGCTGGCGGACGGCCGTTTTGATTTCAGCGATGCAAACAGCGGTTTTGTCACGCATATCGAGCCGCTGGATTTCGAGCTGGGAGAACTCTCCACGCTGCCCGATGACCAGACCCCCGGTCATTACAAAATCGAAGCCCGCACCGCCCTGGGTGCGAAAGTCAATTGGCAGGGCGGGCTGAACATTCATCCTGATTCGCGCATCGATGCCCAAGGCAAGCTGGCGATTGAAACGCTCGATCTGTCCCGCCTGGCGCCCTATCTGCAGGATCTGCTGCCCAGTCCGCCCGCCGGTGTGCTGGCCGCATCCACCGACTACCGGGCAGGCTATGCCGCTGGGCAACTCAGCCTGCAACTGAGCAACATCGCTGCACAACTGGCCGATCTGCGCCTCAAGCCGCTGGCACAGGGAGAGGAGATCACTGCCCGGTTGATCACGGCGCGCAACGGCCATTTCGATCTGGCCAGCCGCCAGGCCCGGCTGGATGCGCTGACGCTGGCGGGGGCCGAGATCAAGCTGCCCGCAGCCTCGCCACTGCTGATCGACCAACTGGCTCTGGAAGATGCGCGACTCGATCTGACCGAACGTCACGCCAGTCTGGCCCGTGTTCTGTTGCAAGGCGGCCTGCTCAAGCTGCAACGTGATGCCCGGGGCAAGCTGGATCTGCTGACGGCAATCGATACGCTGCAGACCGCCGCCAGAAAACCCGCCCCCCGCCCAGCAAGCGAAACAAGCGAAACAAGCGAAACAAGCGCAGCGGCTGCGTCCCCCGGCGATGTCGATGCCTGGCGTTTCGACATCGCCGAAGTCGCGCTGGCCGGCAGCACAGTGCAGTTTCGCGACGAGAGCGTCAAACCGGCCGCCGATCTGGCTTTGCAGGATATCCAGCTCAAACTCGAAGGCCTGTCTTCCCATCTGGATCAGGCACTGCCCTTGAACCTGGATCTGCGCGTGCGTGAAGGTGGGCAGCTCACCGCCAGCGGTGACGTGGTTCCGGCAAGTGCTGCCGTGGCACTGAAATTCAAACTGTCCGGCCTTTCCCTGCTGCCGGCGCAGCCCTGGCTCAACGATGTCGTCAAACTGCGGCTGACCAGTGGCCGGCTGGATGTCGACGGCGAGCTGCGCAAGGCGGCCGGAGCAACCGCGCCGGACTTCAAGGGCGGCTTTGCCGTTCATGACCTGAAACTGATGGAAAGCGAAGGCGGGGCGCGTTTTCTCACCTGGAAGCAACTCAGCACGGGTGATCTGAAACTTGCCAGCGACCGGCTCGACATCGGTACGCTGCTGCTCGATGGTCTGGATACCAAGCTGCACATTGCGGCAGACAAGAGCCTGAATGTCAGCCAGATACTCAAGTCGCCCCCGGCGGCAACCCAGGCAGAGACGGGGGAGCGCCTTGCTGCAGGGCGTTCGCCACCGCCCGCCGCCAAGGCCACGGCCAGCAAGCCGTTTCAGGTCAACCTCACTCGCCTGCGCGTGCGCAATGGCCAGCTCGACTTTGCCGATCATTCGCTGGCCTTGCCGTTTGGCACCCGCATCCACCATCTGCAAGGCAGTATCAACGGACTGACCACCCGGCGCGGTGTTCCCGGACGCATCGAACTCGATGGTCAGGTGGATGAATACGGGCTGGCCCGTGCGGTTGGTCAGGTCGACCTGGCACAGCCGACCGAAAATACTGATATCAAAGTGGTTTTCCGCAACGTCGAAATGCGCAGCCTGACGCCTTATTCGGCTACGTTTGCCGGTCGCCGGATCGACTCGGGCAAGCTGTCGCTGGATCTGCAATACAAGATTCAGCAGCGCCAGCTGGCGGGCGAAAACCAGATCATCATGGACAAGCTGACGCTCGGCGAAACCGTCGATAGTCCCGAAGCCAGGAGCCTGCCGCTGGATCTGGCGATTGCCATTCTCCAGGACAGCGATGGCCGCATCGATCTCGGCTTGCCGGTATCCGGCAGTCTGGATGATCCGCAGTTCAGCTATGGCGGCATCATCTGGAAGGCGATTCTGAACATCTTCACCAAGATTGCCACGGCTCCCTTTCGTATGCTGGGCGCCTTGCTGGGTGGCAGCGGCGAGAAGTTCGAAAGCATCGCCTATGAACCGGGCGCGCAAAACCTGACCCCACCCGAGCGCGAGAAGCTGGTGCAGCTTGCCGAAGCGCTCGGCAAGCGCCCGACGCTGACCCTGACCCTGCACGGGGTCTATGCCGAAACCGACCGGGTGGCCTTGCAAAGCCGCCAGCTCAGGCGCGTCATCATGCGCCAATTGGGCCAGCAGGCAGCCAAGGATGACAGCGACCCCGGCCCGCTGACGACCGGCAATCCAAAAATCCAGACAGCACTGGAAAAACTGTATGCCGATCGTTTTGGCAGCGGCGAGCTGGCCGTCCTCAAGGCGGGTTTCCGCAAGGCCAATCCGGGCACGCTGGAAGAAAGCGCGGGAAGCAAGATGCTCTCACGCCTGGGCGGTCTGGTTCGCGACCAGCGGGTGCTCGACGAACAGGAAATCGCGCAACTTCAAGGCGGTGATTTTTACGGCATTCTGTTTGAACGGCTGCGCGCGCGCGAGGAAGTGGCTGACGAACGCTTGCGGACACTGGCCAGAACACGCGCAGAAAAAGCCATGGAAGCCCTGCTGGCTGCCGGCGCGCCGGCGAATCGAACCACGTTGGGCACGGCAGAAAAAATCGAAACCGCCGGCCAGGATGTGCCTTTGAAGCTGGTGCTTGGCGCCGAACCGGCTGCGCCCGCCAGCCCCGATGTACCAGGTACGCCAAGTGTGCCAAGTGTGCCAAGTGTGCCGGATACGCCAACTGCGCCGGGTGTGCCTTGATGCGGCCGGTTGTCGCCCGCTTGCATCAGCACGCCCTTCGCCATGCCTGAACTGCCCGAAGTCGAAATCACCCGCAGAGGCATCGCCGCACCGTTGACCGGTCGCTGCGTGCGCGCCGTGATTGCCCGCGTGCCACGCCTGCGCTATCCGCTGCCGGATGACCTGTCAGCGCAACTGGTTGGCCAGCCGCTGCGCGACATTCTGCGGCGCGGCAAATATCTGCTGCTGGCGTTCGACAAGGGACATTTGTTGCTGCACCTGGGCATGTCCGGCAGCCTGCGGGTGTTGCAGGCAGGCTGTGCGCCCGTCGCGCCGCAAAAGCACGATCATTTCGATCTGGTTTTCGAGGGCGCGACCTTGCGTCTGCGCGACCCGCGACGCTTTGGCGCTGTGCTCTGGCTACCGGCAAGTACCACGGCCAATGGCCTCAACCTGGACGCTCATCCCTTGCTGGCAAGCCTGGGGATCGAGCCGCTGTCGGCGGAATTCACGTCCGCCTGGCTGTATGCGGCGACCCGTAAACGCGCTGTGGCAATCAAGCCACTGCTGATGGACAGCCACCTGATTGTCGGCGTGGGCAATATCTATGCGTCAGAAAGTCTGTTTCGCGCCGGTATCGATCCGCGCACGCCGGCTTGCCGCATCAGCCTGCGCCGTTATGTCCGGCTGGTCGAGGCCATCCGCGCCACGTTGGAAACCGCCATTGCCGCCGGCGGCAGCAGCTTGCGCGATTTCACCCATGCGGATGGCAATCCAGGCTATTTTCAGCAGCAGTATTTTGTCTATGGCCGGGTGGGCGAAGCCTGCCGCATCTGCAAGCAGCCCATCCGCACCCTGCGCCAGGCTCAACGGGCCACTTTTTACTGCGGGCGCTGTCAGCGACGCTGAACCGCTGAAACGCTGAAATGCTGAAACGCTGAAACGCTGAATTACTGAGCCGCCGCCGTTCGGACGACGTCAGCTTATTTGCTGGCCGTCAGCTTGAGGAATTTATCCATCAGCTGTTCTTGCGTTTCGACATGGTTGGGATCGTTGGGAATGCAATCCACCGGGCAGACTTCGCGACACTGCGGGGTATCGAAATGGCCGACGCATTCGGTGCATTTGTCGGGATCGATTTCGTAGATTTCCTCACCTTGCGAAATGGCGCTGTTGGGGCATTCCGGTTCGCACACGTCACAGTTGATGCATTCATCGGTAATCATCAGGGCCATGATGGATTCCTTTCTCTT
>JAHRWT010000060.1 GCA_019105045.1 Sterolibacterium sp. | reverse complement strand
CTCTGGATTGAAGTGCCGGAATATGGCGCGTTCCGGAATTTCGATGCCTTTGCCAGTTTCTGCAATAGTCTTGCGCCGCTTGGCTGCAAGATCGGCATCGAACATTTTGGCCGGCATTTTGGCGAAATTGCCAAGCTGGCCGAATTGGGGCTCGACTACCTCAAGGTGGATAGCAGTTATATCCGTGACATTCAGGATAACAACGGCAACCAGTCTTTCCTCAAGGGCTTGTGCCAGATGGCCCATACGGTGGGCATCCTGGTGATTGCCGAAGGGGTCATGCAGGATGCCGAGCGCGATACGCTGGTGGCCATTGGTTTTGATGGCATTACCGGGCAGGCGGTGCGGCGACCGGACAGTTGAGGGCGTCTCGCACGAATCGTTCCGCCGCCGCCATCTGTGGATTTGGCGTGCATCGCACTATTTACACGGCGGCACGGCGTAATTGCGACTGGCCGGTCAGATGACGTCGTTGTCGTCGCCCATCAGCTTGAGTGCGTTCATGCCCTGACGCAATGAGCGCCGTTGCATCAGCTTTTCCTGGACGGCAATCGGCAGATCGGTAAAGCGCATCAGATTCTGGTCGATCAGCAGATCAATGACGTCTTCAACCACTCGGATCAGCGCCAGATCGGATGCGCTCAGGGCCTGGACGACTGTTTGGTCTGCCGCAACAACCTGCGGCGAAATCGCCTGCATGAAAGCGGCGATTTCGGGGGCCTGTTCGTCCAGCCATTCGTTCGCCACTGCGCTTTCCAGCATGGAAACCGCGACGATGTTGCCCTGGTTGTTTCTCTGAACATACGGCATGAGACGTGCTCCGCTGGGTGAAGGACCGCGTGCCTGCGGCAGCGCTCGGTCAGCGCTCGGTCAGCGCTCGGTCAGGGCACGCTGATGGGCGCGCAGAATGGGTTTGAGCAGATAGGAGAGGATGCTTTTCTTGCCTGTCAGAATATCGACTTCCGCCTGCATTCCCGGCAGCAGCGGCAGATTCTCGCCGAGGCTGGATTTGAGCGTATGCACCTGGACGATGTAGAACGAATTGCCCTTGTCATCGGTCACGGTGTCGGCGCCGATATGGTCTACCACACCTTCCAGACTGCCATAGATCGAAAAATCATAGGCGGTGAAACGCACCATGGTTTTCATGCCGGGTCGCAGAAAGGCCACATCCTTGGGCTGGATGCGCACTTCAAGCAGCAAGGTGTCTTCCGTTGGTACGACTTCCAGCAGTTCCGTGCCTGGCTGGACCACACCGCCGACGGTATTGATGCGCAGGCGTTTCACCGTGCCTTTCACCGGCGAGACGACATTCGAGTGTTTGACCCGGTCGGACAGGGCCGCACTGCCGGCTGAAAGACTGCTGATCTTGGCCATGGTTTCGGCCAGTTCGACACTGGCCGTGTTCTTGAAATTCAGTTCGACATCCTGAACCTTGTGACGCGCTTCGTTGATGCTGGCCTGTACCCGCACCAGCTGTGCTGCCGCTTCATCCACGTCGCCACGAAAGCGGGCGACATCCCGCTGCAAGCGCAGCAGCTCGACTTCCGAAACTGCGCCTTTGCTGACCAGCGGTTTGGTGACGTTCAATTCCTGGTTGGCCAGCTGATAGGAAGCCTTGGCCTGTTCGTTGCGTGCCTGTACTTCGTTGAGTTCCTGATTGCGCTGTGCCAGTTGCTGGCGAGCCATGCTGAGTTGGGTATCGAGCTCCGAGCGTCTGGACAGGTAGAGTGCGCGCTCCTGGGCGGCAATCTGTGGCACTTCCTGTTCGACTTCGGGCGGCAGCGTGAACGGCTGGTTGTCGGCAATCGCCCGTAGCCGGGCGGCCTTGGCCTGCAGGGCGACATATTGCGACTGATTTTCCTGCAAGGAGGACAAGAAGCGCGTCTGATCGATTTTCATCAGCAGCTGGCCCTGCTCGACCGGTTGGCCATCCTTGATGGCAATTTCCGAAACCACGCCCGGATCCACGGCCTGGATTACCTGCAGCTGCAGTGAGGGGGTGACCTTGCCGGAACCCCGCGTGACTTCATCAATTTTGGCAAGCCCCGCCCAGATCAGCAGCGCCAGCAGAATACCGCCGGTCCAGCGCAGCAGGAAGCGGGCGCGCAAAGGTTCCTGCTGGATGTGTGCCCAGTCGGCATCGCCGACCCAGTCGAGTTCTTCCTTGGTTTCGCGGGGAATCCAGCGTGACAGCAGACGATCCAGGGCATTTCTCAGCCTGAGCATCCACGATGGCAGGGGCAATGAGGTCGGCAGGCTGTCCAGTTTCCAGTGCTTGTTCATTTCGCGCCCTCGATACGGCCTTGCTTGAGCGCTTCGATGACGCTGGCTTTCGGTCCGTCGGCGACGATCTTGCCACGGTCGATGACAATCAGGCGATCAACCAGATCAAGCAGCGAAGTACGATGGGTGATGACGAGCATGGTCTTGCCCTGGGCATGTTCGCGCAAGCGTGCCTTTACACTTTCCTCGGTGGAAAAGTCCATTGAACCGGTCGGTTCGTCGAGCAGCAGGATAGGTGGCGAATTGACCAGCGCCCGGGCAATCGCCACACTCTGCCGTTGCCCACCGGAAAGCGATTCGCCGCGTTCACCGATGGTCATCTCGAAGCCGCGTGGATGGCTGTTCACCATGTCAAGCAGGCCACCTACTTCGGCGGCTGCCAGCAGGGCGTTGTCATCCGCTTCCGGAGAGGCCATGGTGATGTTTTCACGCAGGCCGCCAAAAAACAGGGTGATATCCTGGGGCACGTAGCCGATGCTGCGGCGCAGTTCGGCCGGATCAAGCTGGCGGGTGTCGACACCATCGATACGGATCGAACCGGCAGTGGGTTTGTACAGGCCGAGGATCAGCTTCTGCAGGGTGGTCTTGCCCGAGCCGATGCGACCGAGGATGGCAACGTGTTCGCCAGGCTTGATGCGCAGCGACACATTGCGCAAGGCTTCGGCCTCTTCGCCGGGATAAGCAAAGCTGACGCCATGAAATTCGATGTCCCCCTGGAAGGCCGGACGCGAGACGAAGCTGGCATCGCTGGGCCGCTCGATTTCCGAGTCCATGATCTTGTTCAGCGAAGACAGCGCAGTCGATGCGTTGTGATACTGCGTCAACAGGCTGGCAACCTGGCTGAATGGCGTCATGGCGCGTGACATCAGCATAGAGCTGGCAATCAGGCCGCCCATTGACAATGCGCCATCGCCGATGCGGTAAACCCCCAGTACGATCACCGCCATGTAGGCCAGCTGGGAAATCTGCAAGGCGCTATTCACCGTGGTGGCGGAAAGCAGGCGCAGCTGTGTCGAGATGCGCGCCAGAAACGTTGCACTTTGTTCCCACTTGCGCTGCATGATGCTTTCGGCACCCTGGGCTTTGACAGTCTCCAGGCCGACCAGGCTTTCCACCAGGTGCGCATTGCGCTGGGCGCTGGCGCGAAATGTGGTTTCGGAAAGTTCGTGCATACGATCTTGCACCAGCAGGGCATAACCGATGATCAGCACCATGCCGGCCAGCCCCGGTATGACTAGAGGAAGATCGATCCAGGCAATCACAACCAGAAAGAGCAGGGCAAATGGCAAGTCGATCACGGCGGTGACCGTGGCCGAAGTAATGAAGTCACGCACGGTTTCAAAGGAGCGCAGATTGGCTGCAAAAGCGCCGGTAGACAGGGGGCGGTTTTCCATGCGTAGGCCCAGCACGCGTTCCATGATCTGGGCCGACAGATTGACATCGACCCGGTTGCCGGCGAGATCGATCAGATAGCCGCGCATCAGACGCAGGCCAACATCGGCAAGCATGATGATCAGCAAGCCGGTGACCAGTACCCACAGTGTGTCCGTGGCCTGGTTGGGCACGACGCGGTCGTACACGTTCATGGTAAACATCGGCAGGGCGACTGCGAACAGGTTGATCAACAAGGCGGCCAGCAGAATGTCCTTGTATACCGGCAGGTTTTGCATGATGGCCTGCCAGAACCAGTGCCGCCCGCGCAAATCGTGTTGTTCCGGCGCGCGTGTATCGAACTTGAAGCGTGGCCGGCAAAAAATGGCCAGACCGCTGTAACGGCTGGCCAGTTGCTCACGCGGCAGAATTTCCGTGCTTTCGGACAATTCGGGAAAGACGACCCGTGCTGCGCCGTCGGCTTCCCAGCCGATCAGCAGACAGGCATCATGGTCATTCAGCAGCAAAATGGCGGGCAACAAAGGTTCGGGCAGCGCATCCAGCGCGCGCCGCACCACCTTGCTGGTCATGCCGGCGCGCCGTGCGGCGCGATCGAAAATGGATGGCGTCAGAGCATGGTCGACCAAGGGCAGACCGGATGTCAGGGCATCTCGTGTGCGAGGAACACCATGAAGGCGAGCCAACGCCACCAGGCATTCAAGCAGCGGATCGTGCGTTTTTCTTGTTTCGTGTGGCACATCCCACAGGGTGCCTGATTTTGCGCTTGATTCAGTCGTCATTGGGTTCCGTGCCATCGACCAGCTGTGCGTTTCATTCAGCAGGGCAGAATCCTGCCGGTACCGCCGCATGTCCTGCAATGCCGCGACAGTCTGCTACCGATTGTAAAACGACACCTGACAACCGGCATGGTTTCCTTCTTGCCTGTCCGAAACATTCTTTCAGGCAGGCTTTGATTTTCTTTGACCCGCCGCCGTTTCATGCCCCTGGCAGAGGATGACAAAGCATTCGTTTGAGGCTTGAAAAAATGACAGGTAAAAGTGAGGGAAACTGCGTCTATAATACTAAAGATAAAGACATTTTATTCTTGCAGCACTTTAATCAGGGAGCAACAAGATGGCTACGACAGCAATTGCAACTGCCATTTCCGTCAAAGGTACGGTTTTTGTTCTTGATGCTTTCGGCAATGAGCGTGTTCTGCATCAGGGCGATGCAGTCAGTGCCGACAGCAAAATCATAGTCAAGGCCGGCAGCCGTGCCAGTCTGTCGCTCGCCAGCGGCGAGACTCTCGCATTCGGGCCGGGCGAGCATACCTTGGA
>JAHRWT010000018.1 GCA_019105045.1 Sterolibacterium sp. | reverse complement strand
CTTGCCGTTCAGCTAACTCTTCCCCTTGTCGGGCGAGTAGAGGACTTCCACCTCCAAGTAAGTGCGCCCTGCCGGGCGCACCAAAGAAAAAGGCCGACTCGAAAGTCGGCCTTTTTCTTTTATGTGGTGGAGGTAAGCGGGATCGAACCGCTGACCTCTTGCATGCCATGCAAGCGCTCTCCCAGCTGAGCTATACCCCCACAAGAAGCGGCAGATTATAGACTTTGATTTCGTTACTGTAAAGCACCATCTGTAATTTTGTTCTTGATTTCACCCTCTGCCAGCAATTTGCCCGGATTCATCAGGCCAAGGGGGTCCAAGGTCTGCTTGATGCCTCGCATCAATTCGATTTCCAGCGGGCTTTTGTAACGCAGGATTTCTTCACGCTTCAGTTGGCCCAGGCCGTGTTCGGCGGAAATGCTGCCCCCTAGCGCATGGACCAGATCATGCACGTGGCGATTGACGGCCGGGGTGGCGGCGATGAAAGCCGGATTCTCGTCTTGCGCGGGTTGCGAGGGGTTGTAGTGCAGGTTGCCATCACCGATGTGGCCGAAGCAGACGATGCGCACGCCCGGATAGCTGGCGTTCAACTGCTGATCGGCGCGGGTGATGAATTCAGCAATGCGCGAAATCGGCAAGGAAACATCGTGCTTGATGCTGAAACCTTCGATTTTCTGCGCTTCAGAAATGCTTTCGCGCAGTCGCCACAGGACAGCCGCCTGCGCTTCGCTTTGCGCCAGCGTGCCATCCTGCACGCGCCCGGCGGCCAGTTCAGTGGCCAGAAACTCGCTCAAGGCGTGCTGCAAGGCGGCATGGCCTTCGATGCTGCTGGCGTCGAGTTGCAGCAGCACGTACCAGTCGTGTGAGTCGTACGACTCGTGCGGCTCGGTCAGCGGCGCCTGGGTTTGCGGAATGTGCTTGAGCACCAGAGTCAACGCGGCGCGGTTGATGATTTCAAAAGCGCTGATGCGCTCGCCAAAATGCGTTTTCAGCCGCCCCAGCAAATCCACGGCCGCTTGCGGATGGCTCACCGCCAGCCAAGCCACGGCCTGGGCCTGGGGCCGTGGATAGAGTTTCAGCACGGCGGCGGTAATCAGGCCCAGCGTGCCTTCGGCGCCAATGAACAGTTGTTTGAGGTCATAGCCGGTATTGTCCTTGCGCAAGCCGCGCAGGCCATCCCACACCCGGCCATCGGCCAGCACCACTTCCAGGCCCAGCGTCAGTTCACGCATGTTGCCGTAGCGCAATACCTGCACGCCGCCGGCATTGGTGGATAGATTGCCGCCGATGGTGGCTGTGCCTTGCGAAGCAATCGCCAGCGGAAACAACAGCCCGGCGGCAGCGGCGGCTTCCTGCACCTGTTGCAAGCAGCAGCCGGCTTCCACGGTGATCGTGTGATTGGCCGTGTCGATGGCGCGGATGCCTTGCAAGCGCTGCAAGCTGATGACAACTTGCAGCCGGGTCACGGCAGCTTGATGCGCAGCCGCAGCCACAGGCACACCGCCCCCGACCAGCCCGGTATTGCCGCCTTGCGGCACCATCGCTACCTGGGCCTGGGCACAGGCACGCACCACGGCGGCGACTTCCGCAGTATTGGCCGGACGCACCACGCACAGCGCCGCCCCTTGATAGCGGCCACGCCAGTCCTGGCAGTAACTGGCCATATCCTCGGCGGCGGTCAGTAGGAAACGCTCACCGACAATATCGGCCAGTTGTTGCAACAACGACGGCAAGGCGGCCGACGTGGACTGCAGCACAGATACCGGCGTCATGTTCAGGGGCTGACTTTGGCGTACAGGTCATGCACGTCGCAATCGGTGATCTCCACCATGGCGAATTCGCCAACCGGCAAATCCTGGCCATCGGTGATATGCACCAGACCATCGATTTCCGGCGCATCGCCGGGGCCACGGGCCGTTGCGCCGTCCTCATCGGTTTCTTCCACCAGCACCTGCAGCCGGCGACCGATTTTGGCTTCCAGTCGGCGGGTGCTGATGTCTTCCTGGAATTCCATCAACTGCTGGCGGCGTTCTTCGCGCACGGCCAGCGGCAGCGCGCCGGGCAGTTCATTGGCGGCCGCGCCTGCGACGGGCGAATAGGCAAAGGCGCCGACCCGGTCGAGCTCGGCGGCTTCGAGAAAACTCAGCAGTTCTTCAAACTCGGCTTCGGTTTCGCCCGGGAAGCCGGTGATGAAAGTGCTGCGTATGGTGAGGTCCGGGCAGATCGCCCGCCAGGCCTTGATGCGTTCGAGGTTGTTTTCGCTGGAAGCCGGGCGCTTCATCAGCTTCAGGATGCGCGGACTGGCATGTTGGAAAGGCACATCCAGATAAGGCAGGATCTTGCCTTCGGCCATCAGCGGAATCAGCGCATCGACGCTGGGATAGGGATAGACATAATGCAGACGGATCCAGATACCCAGTTCGCCCAGCGCCTGGGCCAGCTCCAGCAGTCGCGTCTTGAGCGGCCGGCCATTGACGAAGCCGGTACGGTATTTGACATCGACGCCATAAGCACTGGTGTCCTGCGAAATCACCAGCAATTCCTTGACGCCGGCCTGCGCCAGTTTTTCGGCTTCCAGCATCACTTCGGCAATCGGTCGGCTGACCAGATCGCCGCGCAGGCTGGGGATGATGCAGAAACTGCAACGATGATTGCAGCCTTCGGAAATCTTCAGATAGGCGTAATGATCCGGCGTGATGCGGATGCCCTGCGGCGGCACCAGATCGATGAAAGGCTCATGCCTGGGCGGCAGTTGTTTGTGTACCGCATTCATCACGGCCTGGGTGGCGTGCGGGCCGGTCACCGCCAGCACTTGCGGGTGGGCAGCGCGCACCACCTCCTCGCGCGCGCCCAGGCAGCCGGTGACGATCACCTTGCCGTTTTCGGCCAGCGCTTCACCGATGGCATCGAGTGATTCTTCCACCGCTTCGTCGATGAAGCCGCAGGTATTCACCACCACCAGATCGGCCCCATCGTAGCTGCCGGAAATCCGGTAGCCCTCGGCGCGCAGGCGAGTGAGGATCAGTTCGGAATCGACTGTGGCCTTGGGGCAGCCAAGGGAGACGAAGCCGATGGTGGGTTCCCGGGGGATTGACGCGGTTGACTTGTCTGACATGACTGACCAAATAAAGACAGATGCGCTGGCAACGAGTGCGCAGCGATGACGCGATTACTTGTCGCCGTCCTTCCGGCTGCCCGCCTTCTTGCCGGCATCGACTTCCTCGGCAGGCGCATTGAAGTGTGGAAACTGGAAGCCGGAAAACATATTGCGCGCCTGGCCCTGCATCTGCTCCTGCATCTGCTGGAACATCTTCTGGCTTTGATCCATGTAGGCGCTCATCATGTTATGCATGGCCGGCCCCTGAAAATTCATGAATTGCGCCCACAGGTCGCGCGTCATGGGTGAATTCTCACCATACAGGCTGCGCGTCTGCTCCTTGAAGCGGGTCTGCATCTCGGCAAACGAACGCAGATTGCTTTCCAGGTAACTGCCCATCATGCCCTGCATGGCGTTGCCATAGAAACGGATCATCTGGGCGAGTAATTCGCTGGTAAACATCGGCGCGCCGCCTGCCTCCTCTTCCAGGATGATCTGCAACAGCACGCTGCGCGTCAGATCCTCACCGCTCTTGGCATCAACCACCTTGAATGATTCATGGTTCAACACCAGCTGCTTGACATCGGCCAGCGTGATGTAGGCGCTGTCCTGCGTATCGTAGAGACGGCGATTCGGGTATTTCTTGATCAGACGCAGAGGCGATGCGGATGCAGTATCAACCATGAGGATTGCTTCCAGTACGGATTCAGTGCGGCGCGAGGCGCGAGATGCGACAGCGACGTGTCGTGATGGCGACGCATCACGACTGTCGTGATCAGCCCATGTGCAGGCCGCCGTTGATATTGAAGGTTGCCCCGGTCATGTAACCAGCCTTGTCGGAAGCCAGGAAGCTGACCAGATGACCGATTTCCTCAGGCAGACCAAAGCGCCCCATCGGTATGGTTGCCACGATCTGCTCGCGCACTTCGGGTTTGATGGCCATGACCATTTCGGTGGCGATATAGCCGGGGGCAATGGCATTCACCGTCACGCCTTTTTTGATCACCTCCTGGGCGACGGCCTTGGTGAAGCCCAGCACGCCGGCCTTGGCGGCAGAATAATTGGCCTGGCCGAGCTGGCCCTTGACGCCATTGACCGAGGAAATATTGATGATGCGCCCCCAGCCACGATTGGTCATGCCTTCGACCACCTGACGGGTGACGTTGAACAGGCTGCTGAGATTGGTGTTCATCACGGCATCCCACTGGGCCTTTTCCATTTTGCGCAACACGGTATCGCGGGTGATGCCGGCATTGTTCACCAGCACATCGATCGGGCCGATTTCCGCCTCGATCTTCTGCACCATGGCGGCACAGGAATCGAAATCGGAAACATCTCCCTCTGCAGCGTGAACATTGAAACCCTCCGCCCGCATCTTGGCCAGCCACTCGTCCATGGGCGGGAAGCCCGGCAGGCAATTGGCCGCAACGGTCATGCCGTCCTGCGCCAGCGCCCTGCACATCGCGGTTCCCAGACCGCCCATACCCCCCGTTACCAATGCCACTTTTCCAGCCATGTTGCACAACCTTTCTTCTTGTCATCTAGAAAACACACCCACACACTTCATGCGGGCAAATCAAAAACAGGTAGGGAACGGCAGTCATCCCGCCGTTCCACGCCTCCGGTAAAACAGATCAGAACATGTGCTGACCGCCGTTGATCGAGATGTTGGCCCCATTGACGAAAGCCGCTTCCTCGGAAGTCAGGTAGGCCACCAGACCGGCCACTTCTTCCGGCTTGCCCAGGCGGCCCGTCGGAATCTGCGGCAGGATCTTCGATTCGAGCACATCCTGCGGAATGGCCGTCACCATCTTGGTGCCGATGTAGCCCGGCGAAATGGTGTTGATGGTCACGCCTTTTTTCGCCACTTCCAGCGCCAGCGCCTTGGTGAAGCCGTGCATGCCGGCCTTGGCGGCTGCATAGTTGGTCTGGCCAAAAGCACCTTTCTGGCCATTCACCGAAGAAATGTTGATGACGCGCCCCCAGCCACGATCAACCATGCCATCCATCACCTGCTTGGTCATGTTGAACACCGAATCCAGATTGGTGCGCATCACGGCATCCCAGTCAGCCTTGGTCATTTTCTTGAAGGTCATGTCACGCGTGATGCCGGCGTTATTCACCAGCACTTCCACCGGCCCGACATCTTTTTCGATCTGCTCGATGCAGCCCTTGCAGGAATCATAATCAGCGACATCGCAAGGATAGGCCTTGAAGCCGTAACCCATGTCGTTCATGTTGCGCAACCATTCCTGGGCACGGGTATTGCTCAGGCTGTATGTAGTCACCACCGTATAGCCCAGCGCAGCCAGCTTGACGCAGATTGCCTCACCCAGACCACCCATACCGCCCGTTACCAAAGCCACTCTTGACATAAAGTTCTCCTCTGTTTCGATTTATCAACAACGGTCATCCGTTGTCATCAACTTCCTGGTACAGCAAACGCCAGGGCACCGCCCGCCAGATGATGGATGGCGTCCTGCTCCTGTCGCAGTCTGCTCTGTCATTCTACGATGCCTTTTCGCGAACATAGCGGCCAGGCGCCGGTGCCAATGCCGGATATGTCACATTCCCCAGAAGAACCCGCGCCTGGCGCGGTTTGCCAGCAAACGCCTGCAGCCAGTCCAGCCATGCCGGCCACCAGCTGCCGCGCTGTTCTTCTGCCTGATCCAGCCAGACTTGCGCGTTCTTGCCTGCGTAGTCGCCCATCCAGTAACTGCGTTTGTTCTTGGCCGGCGGATTGATCACGCCGGCAATATGCCCGCTGGCCCCCATGACGAAAGTGCTGCGCCCCCCCAACAGGGTGCGCGAACGATATCCCCCCTGCCAGGGCACGATGTGATCCTCGCGCGAAGTGTAGATAAATGCCGGCATATCCACCTTGCGCAGATCGATCTTCTCGCCACAGACAGTCAGCCGTCCGGCAACGCACAAATTGTTTTCCAGATACATGTTGCGCAAATACCAGGCCGCAAACGGCCCCGGCAGATTGGTGGAATCCGCATTCCAGTAAAGCAGGTCGAAGGCCGGCGGCGTGCCGCCTTTCAGGTAGTTGCTGACCACATACTGCCAGATCAGGTCATTGGCCCGCAGGCTGGAAAACACTGCCGCCAGCTCGCTGCCTTTCATCAAGCCGCCCTTGCCGATACTCTGTTCGCGGGCGGCCACGGAAACCGGGTCGATGAACAAAGCCAGTTCTCCGGCATCGGCAAAATCAAGCAGCGTGGTCAGCAGGGTCAGCGAAGCGACCGGGTTTTCTCCGCGTGCCCGCGCCACGGCCAGCGCCGTGCTGAGCAAGGTGCCCCCCACACAAAAACCCAGCGCATTCACCTGCTTGACGCCACAGATCTCCGCCGCAATCGCCAGCGCGCGCAATGCGCCCTGCTCGACATAATCATCCCAGGTCAAATGCCCCTGGGCCGCACCGGGATTGCGCCAGGAAATCATGAACACCGTGTGCCCCTGCTCGATGACATGCCGCACGAATGAATTGTCAGCCTGCAGATCAAGAATGTAGTACTTGTTGATACAGGGCGGCACGATCACCAGCGGGCGGCTGCCCACTTTCCCGGTCAGCGGCGCGTATTGAATCAACTGCATCAGTTCATTCTCGAAGACCACCGCCCCCGGCGTGGTGGCCAGGTTGCGGCCGACTTCGAAAGCACTTTCATCACTCAGTGAAATGCGGCCTTTTTCAATATCGGCCAGCAGATTGCGGATACCGTCCTGTATGCTTTGCCCCTGGGTCGCGAGCGCGGTCTGGATGAATTCCGGATTGGTGGCGGCAAAATTCGACGGCGCCAGCGCATCGACATACTGCCGCGCCATGAAACGCAGGCGCTCTCGGCCCCTCGCATCGGCGACCGGCAGCAGCTCGACCAGCCGGCTCACGTACTCAGCGTTAAGACCATAGGACTGACGGAAATAGTCATAAACCGGACTGCTGGCCCATTCCGCCGCAGAAAAACGGCGATCCACAGGCTGGCCTGCTGTCGCGGCAGCAGGTGTCTTGCCGTTTGAACAATTGATCTGCGCCTGCCAGAGTGCCATGTGTCGCGCCGCAAATTCCTGCTGCAATTGCTGCAGCGCGCCAGTCGCCTGCCGAGCAGCCGCCGCTGCGGCATTTTGCGCCGGTTCTGGCTGCCCTGCCGCCGCCTGAGTCTGCACCGCCGCCAGCCACTGCGCAAAACCCTGCGCCCAGGTCTGTCCGGCCTGGAGCATGTTTTGCATGGCTTGTGATTGCAGATCAGGCGCTGCGGACATGAGTTACCCTGGTTAGCCGATCAGTCACGCGGCGTGTCCGCAAAAACACCCACGCCGCCCCAATCGGAAGCTGAAAAAGGGAAATTATACCGCACTGCACAAACCCATCTGCCCGCAGATGCCGTAGCTGCAGCAGATCACTGCGGCCCGGCCTGGGTCGGGCTCAGACAGCGCCGAAAAAATCATCGACCAGGTGGTGCGCGGCAAGAATCGTCAGGATGCCGGTGACGATCAACACCACCTGATGCAGCGTGGCGCGCAGCTCGGTGCGCTTGTGCAGACCGGGAATCAGGTCGGCAACCGCCACGTAGATCATGCTCGCCGCAGCCAGCGCGAGGAAGACCGGCACGGCACCTTCCATGGCGGACAAGGCAAAGTAGGCCAGCACGCCCCCCACCAGAGTGGCCAGCGAGGACACGACATTGAAAATCAAGGCTTTCAGCCGGCTATAGCCCGAATGCAGCAGGATGACGAAGTCCCCCACTTCCTGCGGGATTTCGTGCGCAATGATGGCCAACGAAGTGACGATGCCCAGTTGGGTGCTTTCCATAAAAGCGGCTGCAATCAGGACGCCATCGACAAAATTGTGGAAAGTATCGCCCACCATGATCAGCAAGCCACTGCGCCCGCCATCGGGTACAGTGGCAGCAGGGCGGTGCCCATGTGTGTGGCTGTGGCTGTGGCCGTGCTCGTGCACGTGCGCATGTCCATCGCAATGCTCGGCATGACAATGCCGCCAGAGCACCAGCTTTTCGAGAACAAAAAAACCGAGGATGCCGGCAAGCACGATGGCCGAAGTCGAACTGACATCCCCGCTGCCCACCACGGCGTGCGGCAACACTTCCAGAAACGCCGCCCCCAGCAAGGCGCCAATGGCATAGCTGACCAGGGAATTGACCCAGCGCTGGCTCGCCGTGAGGGTGATGAGGGCTGCCGCCAGCACGGAAAGCAGGCCACCGGCAAACGACATCAGCAGTATCCAGGAGAGCGCCGACATGAGCAGGTTCGCAAGAAACGGAAAATCGTCGGATTATAAAGGAGACGCGCCCAAAACCGGCTCATTCGCGCCAGATCAGGCTGGCCATGCGCCCCGTCCTGCCGTCGCGACGATAAGAGTAGAAACGCCGTTCATCGCTCAAGGTACACAGATCGCCGCCACTCACCTGCCGTATACCCAACGCGGCCAGCCGCTGGCGCGCCAGTAGATACAGATCGCACAGCCATTTGGCCGCCTGTCCTGGCTGCGCGGCGGACTCTACGGCACGAAATGCCTGCGCCGCTTGCGGATCGTGGCGACAAAAGACCGCGCGCACCTCACTGCCCACTTCAAAAGCTTGCGGACCGATGGCCGGACCGAGCCAGACGCGGACCTCGGCTGCCGGCACAGCCATGGCCGCGACGGTCGCCTCGATCACTCCTGCGGCCAACCCGCGCCAACCGGCATGGGCTGCAGCCACGACCGAACCATCACGCGCCGCCAGCAGCAATGGCAGGCAGTCGGCCGTCAGTACCGCGCAAACTCGTGCGGACTCGCGGGCGATACTGGCATCGGCCTGTGGCGCGGCGCCGGTCTGGCCGCATTCATCGGCACACGCCACTGCAATGCCATGCACCTGATTCAGCCAGAGCGGCTCTTGCGGCAACAGGCGGCGCAGGTTGTCACGATTGGCGGCGACGGCCAGCGGATCATCGCCAACGTGCAAGGCCAGATTGCAGCGATCATACGGCGCCGCACTGCACCCCCGCAGACTCAGCCGCGTTGTCACCAGCGCCCGCACGCCCGGCGGTGCGCAGCCTTCCCCCCCCCAGTCAGGAATCAGCAAATCATCCAGCGAGAAAGCCATCACGCCACCCCTGCTTTCTGTGTCCGCAACTGCGCCAGCAACGCTGCGAAATCTTCCGGCAAAGGCGTTTCCCAGTCCATTTCCTGCTGGCTGGCAGGATGACGCAAGGCCAGTCGCCAGGCATGCAGCGCCTGCCGAGGGAAGGCCCGCAGTGCCGGCAAGACGCTGCGCTGCCCCCGACCATAGACCGGCTCGCCGACCAAAGGATGTCCCAGTGTCATCATGTGCACCCTGATCTGATGGGTACGACCGGTTTCCAGCCGGCATTCAAGCAAGCTCACGTCGGCAAACTGCTCGCGCACCAGGTAATGCGTGCGCGCTTCCTTGCCGTGCCTTTCCAGTGGCACCACCGCCATCCGCGTGCGCTGGGTCGGATGGCGACCGATGGGCGCATCGACGATTCCGCCCAGCCTCACCAGGCCATGCACCAAGGCCAGATAATGCCGTTCGACAGTGCGCGCCTGCAACTGACGGATCAGTTCGGTCTGCGCTTCCAGCGTCTTGGCAACCACCAGCAAACCGCTGGTGTCCTTGTCGAGACGATGCACGATCCCTGCCCGGGGGATTGCCGCCAGGGCCGGCGCATGATGCAGCAGGGCGTTCAACAAGGTGCCCTGCCAGTTGCCGCTGCCCGGATGCACCACCAGCCCGGCAGGCTTGTTGATGACCAGGATCGCTTCGTCCTCATGGCATATCTGCAAGGGAATATTCTCAGCCACTGCGGGCAGCTGCTGCGGATCAGCGGCCAGCGGCCGCACATCCAGCCACTCGCCACCCCAGACCTTGCGCCTGGCATCGGTGATCACCTGTCCATCGATGCACACTTGTCCGGCACGCAGCCAAGCTTGCAGGCGACTGCGGGAATGCTGGGGCAGCAACCGGGCCAGCGCCTGATCCAGACGCAACCCGGCATGAGCCACCGGCACCTGCATACGCACAGCGCCAGCCAGCCCGTCCCCTGCATCACATTCATCCGCCAGTTCATCCGCAACACACAGGGCGGGCGTGGGACTTGCGTTATAATCGTTTGAATTCATGATTCATTCGTGGAACCTTCATCATGCGTAGTTTAGCGGCTCTGGCGGCTGTTTTTGCGATTACACTCGCCCCTCTCCCCTTGCTCAGTGGCTGTGGCTCGACATCCGAACAGGCGGATGAAACGAGCGGCTGGTCGGCGCAGCGGATTTATAGCGAAGCCCAGGAAGCCATGGGCGAAGGCGCCTGGGACAAGGCCATCAAGCTGCTGGAAAAACTTGAATCGCGCTATCCCTACGGTCGCTATGCCCAACAAGCCCAGCTTGAAGTCGCCTACGCCAACTTCAAACTGGGTGAGCCCGTCGCCGCCATTGCCGCTTGCGACCGCTTCATCCGTCTGCACCCCAATCATTCCAATGTCGATTACGCCTACTACCTGAAAGGCCTGGTCAACTTCAACGAAGACCTGGGGCTGTTCGGCTATGTCAGCCAACAGGATCTGACCGAACGCGACCCGAAAGCCGCCCGCGAGGCTTTTGATGCGTTCAAGGAACTGGCGACCAAATTTCCCAACAGCAAATACACCGCCGATGCCACGACGCGCATGAAGTATCTGGTCAACGCCCTGGCCTCTCATGAAGTCCATGTCGCCCGTTATTACCTCAAGCGCGGCGCCTATCTGGCGGCCGTCAGTCGCGCCCAGGAAGCCATCAAGACCTATCCGCAGGCGCCAGCCATCGAAGAAGCCATGTACATCACCGTGCGCGCCTATGACGCCATCGGCATGAAAGACCTGCGCGATGATGCCGAACGCGTGATGCGGCGCAATTTTCCCGAAAGCGACTTCTACACCCTGGGCTTCGACCGGCCAAGTCCGTGGTGGAAGCTCTGGTAAGCTCGGGCAGATCGAAATCAAAAAGATAAAAGATCGATCCGATCGCTGAACACCGCCGCGACTCCGGCAGCAAACAAGGCTTCGGCGCGGGCCGGATCATTCACGGTGTAACAGGCCACCGAGACACCCGCCGCCAGGATTTCCGCCAGCCGCCCGGCCTGCAGATGTTGCGCATCACAGTGCACAAACCGGCAATCCAGCTCTTGCAGCCTGCCCTGCCAGCAAGCTGGCACCTCCTCAAACAGAAATGCGCGGGCCGGCGGCCTATCCGGCCAGTCATCCAGCTTCACGGCCACGCGCGCGGCCTCCAGCGCCTCTGCAGAAAACGATGAAAACAGCAAAGGCACGCTGCGCCTGCCTGCGCTCACACATGTCTGCTGGAATGCGTGCGCAGATTCCGCAACAATCCGGCCGGTTTGCTGTTCATGCCCGGCTGCTGGCTTGATTTCCACATTGACCGCCAGCCCCAGCGCCTGACACTGCTGCAGCGCCTGGGTGAAATCCGCCAGACGCTCGCCGGCGAATGCCGGATGATGCCGTGCGCCGACATCCAACTGGCACAAACGGGCATAAGTCCATTCAGCCACCGCTCCGCACCCATTGCTGGTGCGCTCCAGCGTCTCATCATGGATCAGCAGCGGAACGCCGTCGGCACTCAGCATCACGTCAAACTCGACGGCGCGGATACCGAGACGGGCCGCCACCTGCAAGCCGGCCAGTGTGTTTTCAGGTGCCAGCGCACCACCACAGCGATGCGCAATGATGCGCGGATATTGCCAGGCCGAACTCAATTCACGCACCCCCAGGCGCGGCTCTGGCGGCAAGGATGACAGCAGGGCCAGTGGCCATCACGGCGCGCCACTGGCACGGCGCATTGCAACATCCAACGCTTCCTTGGCGGGCTTGCGATTGGCCCAGACATCATCCACTTCCTCGCTGATGATGCTGCGCAACCGGCTCAGACCGGCATTGTCCGCATTGTGCTTGGTCCGCAATTTTGCCGGACTGGCTTGGCCAAGACGACGCGCCGCCAGGCTGACCAGTGAAGCGGGCGCATCCAGAGATTCCAGCGTGCGCAGCGCTGTCGGTGTCATCGGCAAGAAGCCGGTACCGCGCAACCACTCATCCTGAACCTCCGGACGCATCATGAAGCTGACAAACTGCGATACGCCACGGTATTCATTCACGGTGCGCCCTGCCAGCGCCCACAGTCCCATCCCACCGGGAAGGATTTTTTCACGGTTGGCGCCATACATGTCGTCATAGAAAGGGATCGGCGACATGCCGACGGCAATCCCCGCCCGGCGCGCTTCCTGGTAGAGCGCTGACTCGCCGGTGATCATGGCGCATTCACCCGAAAGAAACCGATGATCCGCCTCGCTGCCCGGGCCAAAATACTGAAAATAACGCGCC
Source organism: Sterolibacterium sp. (assembly GCA_019105045.1). Lineage (GTDB taxonomy): Bacteria > Pseudomonadota > Gammaproteobacteria > Burkholderiales > Rhodocyclaceae > Sterolibacterium. The sequence continues at coordinate 5,079 of JAHRWT010000018.1, read as the reverse complement.
TTGTACCAACTCGACAGCAAGGCCAGATGCTTGATGTCCACCATGCTGTTGAGACGGGCCCGCAGGGTGCGACCCTTGTCGCGAACCAGCAGAGGCTCGCCATGCTGGATCGACACGTTTTCCAGATGAACCCAGGAAAACCGCGAAGAAGTCAGCGGACAGGCAATCCCTTCGTCGTACAGTTTGCCGGCGCGCACTTGCAGGTCAAACCAGCTCTGCGGTGAATCTTCGCTGTCCAGACCAGCATTGCGCAACACATTCTTGTTCCACATCAGCACAGGCAGCGACAACCCCAAGGGCAGCGCCTGGATGTGCCCGGCCCCGTCATCCACGGCATCCGCCACCAGAGGAAAGAATTGCCGGGCTTCGAGCTTCTGTCCGGTCGACGCCATCACCTGATGAAGCGGCCTGAATTTCGGTTTGCCCTGAAAGAACTGCACGCTGTCATCCGGTTCCAGCAAGGCCATGGCGGGCAGGCGCTGGCGCTCGGCATCATCCAGCGCGCCGGCATTCTGCATGATCACGCGCACCCGCCCCTTCTGTTCCTCATTGAAGCGCATGACCAGACTGGCCAGCGTCTCCTGTGCCTGCCCCGAAAGCATGTGACGCAAAAGCACATCCGGCGAAGGCTGAACCACGGGCTTCGCAACCGGCTTGCTTGCCACCTTGGCCGCCGCTGCCTTGGCAGGTGTCGCCATTGCCGTCGCGCTGCAAACCGCAAACCCTGCAAATCCCGCGAGTCCGGCCACTACAGCCAGCCGCAACCTGCCCCACACCTTCTTGTCACAAGCCTGCATGTGTGCCCCTTTGCTCGAATTCAATCTGACGACTGTCCATTATGCCAGCCTGCATCCCGGCCCAGTCCTTTGCTCACGCTTGAAAATCACTGACAGAAGTGATAATTTATACATAAATATTTGTTTTTATTTGAATTTGATATTCTTAAGTAGATAGAAAAATCTCCCTTGAGTTCCAACATGCGCATTGTCTGTCTTGGCGGCGGCCCGGCCGGCCTGTATTTTTCCATACTGATGAAGCTGGCCAATCCAGCCCACCAAATCACGGTTCATGAGCGCAACAGGGCGGATGACACCTTTGGCTGGGGCGTGGTGTTCTCGGACTCATCTCTTGGCCGGCTGGCTGATGCAGATCCCATCGTCCATGCCCGGTTGACCGCTGCCATGCGGCATTGGGATCACTACGCCGTACATTTCAAGGGCCGCAGCATCCTCTCCAGAGGACATGACTATTGCAGCATCGCCCGCCACAAGCTGCTTGAAATTCTGCAGCAAAGAGCCCAGGAGCTGGGCGTCGTGCTGAAATTCGAAACAAAAATCAGCTTTGACGGCACGCCCGAGTCCGCTCTGCCGGCAGAGCTTACCGATGCAGATCTGATCGTTGCTGCCGACGGCATCAACAGCGTCACACGCACGCATTACAGCGAACATTTCCAGCCCAGCAGCGACTTGCGCAAATGCCGTTTTCTGTGGCTGGGCACGACCTTGCCATTGCAAGCCTTCACCTTCATCAGCGAAGCCAGTCCCTGGGGCTGGTTTCAGGCGCACGCCTATCCTTACGCCGAAGGCATGAGCACCTTCATCGTCGAATGCCATGAAACCACCTGGCGCAATATCGGCCTTGAACAATCCGATTCGGCTGGCTCGGCAGCATTTTGCGAACGCATCTTTGCAGAGCATCTTGGCGGTCACAAACTGCTTTGCAACCCGCGTCATCAGCGTGGCTCCGTCTGGCTGAACTTCAACAACCTGCACTGCACCCGCTGGCACTACAAGAACATCGTCCTGCTCGGCGATGCAGCGCATACTCTGCACTTCTCGATCGGCTCGGGAACACATCTGGCCATGGAAGACGCCATTGCCCTGAGCCAGCAGCTGGCCCGGCTTGATGACCGATCAACAAACCCACCAGCACCCGATGTACTGAGCCAGGCTCTGGAAAATTACCAGCAGGAACGGGACAGTGCGCTGTTGCGTTTGCGGAACGCTGCGCGCAACCGCATGGAATGGTTCGAGAACCTGTCCCGCTATACGCGCCTCGAACCCGAACAATTCACCTACTCCCTGCTCACCGGCAGCCAGCGCATAGGACACGAAAAGCTGCGTCAACGCGACCCGGGATATATCCAGCAAATGGAAAACTGGCTGGCAACACAATGCCAGGTTGCCAAGCCCGAAGCGCAATCGCTGCCGCCGATGTTCACCCCGTTTCGCTTGCGCGGAATGACACTCAAGAACCGGGTCGTCGTCTCGCCCATGGCCATGTATTCCTGCGAGAACGGCCTGCCGGGAGACTTCCATCTGGCGCACCTGGGCAGCCGCCTGCTGGGCGGTGCCGCTCTGGTGATGACCGAAATGACCGCCGTCACAGCGGAAGGCCGCATCACGCCAGGCTGTGCCGGTCTGTGGAATCACCCGCAAATGCGCGCCTGGCAGCGCATCGTCGATTTTGCCCACCAGAGTTCCGATGCAAAGATCGGTCTACAGCTGGGCCATGCCGGCCCGAAAGGCTCCACCCAACCGGGCTGGCAGCAGGCCGACGAACCGCTGGCACAGGACAACTGGCCATTGCTGGCTGCCTCGGCCATCGCCTACGGCCCGCAGAATCAGACACCGCGCGCCATGACCCGCCAGGACATGGACAGCATCCGTGATGCCTTTGTCGATGCCACGCACCGTGCGGCGACGATCGGTTTTGACCTGCTTGAACTGCATTGTGCTCATGGCTACCTGCTGTCCAGTTTCATCAGCCCGCTGACCAACCAACGCGATGACGATTACGGTGGCAGCCTGGAAAACCGCCTGCGCTATCCGTTGGAAGTCTGCCGTGCGATGCGTATTGCCTGGCCGGCAGAGCGCCCACTGGCCGTACGTATTTCAGCACACGACTGGGTGCCCGGCGGGCTGACCGACGAAGATGCCGTCACCATTGCCCGTGCCTTCCGTGACATCGGCGTTGATTTGATCGACGTGTCTTCCGGACAGACCAGCCGCGCCGCCAGGCCTGTCTATGGCCGCATGTATCAGACCCCGTTTGCCGATCGCATCCGCAATGAAGCCGGCGTCGCCACCATGGCTGTCGGCAACATTTTCGAAGCTGACCACGTCAACACCATCATTGCCGCTGGCCGGGCCGATCTCTGTGCCATCGGCCGCCCCCATCTGGCCAATCCCGCCTGGACACTGCATGCCGCAGCTTCCCAGGGCTACACTGCAATCAACTGGCCCAGACAGTATCTGAGCAGCAAGGCCCAACAGGCGCACATCCACAATCTCACTTCGAGCAACTGACAAGACCATGAGAAAGCACACTGACAGCGAAACCCGCGCCCATAGCGAACATGCCGATGCCCTGCGCCTCTGGCTGCGTATGCTGACCTGCACCAACCTCATCGAAGGCAGCGTGCGCTCACGCCTGCGCAAGGAGTTCGACATCACCTTGCCGCGCTTCGACCTGATGGCCCAGCTCGAGCGCGTGCCCGAGGGCATGAAAATGGGCGAGCTGTCGCGGCGCATGATGGTGACCGGCGGCAATGTCACCGGCATCACCGACCAGCTGGTAGAGGAAGGCCTGGTCGCCCGACTGGACAACCCCAAAGATCGTCGCGCCTATATCGTCAAACTGACCAGCAAGGGGCGAAAAGCTTTCGACGAAATGGCCAAAGTCCACGAACAATGGATCGTTGAGCTGTTTGCCGGCCTGAACGAAGAACAAAGCCATGAGCTGCTCGAGTTGCTGGCCAGATTGAAAAAACATCTGACCACGGTCATGGAAAAACCTGCCAGTAAACCGACGACGTCCACACAGCATGAGCGCAACTGAAGAAACCTCGGCCAGCCAGCATGTAGCCAAAAATTTTCTCTGGCAGTGCGATCAGGCAAGCCACGTCGCCACACTGACGCTGCACCGGCCCGAACGCAAGAATCCACTGACGTTCGCTGCCTACCGCGAACTGCAGACCGTATTCTCAGCCCTGGCAAACCCCGCATCTGCCGATGTTCGCGCCGTAGTCATCACCGGCGCTGCCGGCAATTTCTGTTCGGGCGGCGATGTGCATGAGATCATCGGCCCGCTGACACAAATGCCCATGCCCGAACTGCGCGATTTCACCCGACTGACGGGGGCTGTCGTCAAAGCCATGCGCGCCTGCCCGCAACCCATCATCGCCGCCGTCGATGGCGTATGTGCCGGTGCCGGCGCCATGCTGGCCCTGGCTGCCGACATGCGCCTGGGCACGGCACGCAGCCGCACGGCCTTCCTGTTCAGCCGCGTTGGTCTGGCCGGCAGCGACATGGGGGCGTGCGCCTTGCTGCCGCGCGTCATTGGCCAGGGCCGTGCCAGTGAGTTGCTCTACACCGGCCGCAGCATGGACGGCCAGGAGGCCGAGCGCTGGGGCTTCTTCAACCGTCTTTGCGAACCTGAGCAGCTATTGGCTGCCGCGCAAGGCCTGGCCGCCGAACTGGCCGCCGGCCCCAGCTTTGCTCACGCCATGACCAAGCAAATGCTGCACCGCGAATGGAACATGAGTCTGGACGCCGCCATCGACGCCGAAGCCGACGCCCAGGCCATCTGCATGCAAACCCAAGATTTTCACCGCGCCTACCACGCCTTCGTTACCAAGGAAAAACCGCGGTTTTGTGGCGATTGAATCCATCTCCTCTACGAGGTTAGGCTGCGTTTCATCGCCAAAATAGCCGCGCCAAAAACAAAGGGACGCTCTCGCATCCCTTTGTTTTGCTTCAAACTTTACTTCAGGTTTTACTTCAAGCCTTGCTCACTTCCACCGGTGCGCCACGCGGGGCGTGACTGGGTGCGCCGTAGAAAACACGGTAGTGAATCTGGTGATAACCACCCGCCAGGTGCAGCGCCTTCCACGGGGCTTCCACCGGCTCTTGCTGACCTTTCCAGTCCTTGTGTTGATAAGGCTCCCAGGCGTGATAAACGATGATTTCACCCGGCATGGTGATCGCCGAAACCTTGACCATGCACTCGAACTCACCATGATGGTTATGCACGCGGATCATGTCACCATCCTTGATGCCACGCTTCTCAGCATCCTTG
>JAHRWT010000015.1 GCA_019105045.1 Sterolibacterium sp. | reverse complement strand
GCCCAATCTGGTTTCGCCAAATGAAGATATGGGCAAACTGTTCGCCACACTGCACATGGTCAGCAACTTCACCCTGGCGACCTTGATTGCCCTGCACATCCTGGCTTCGCTCAAGCATCATTTCATCACCAAGGATGATGTACTGGCACGCATGTTGCCCTTCCTGGCCAGGAAAAACGGATGAACACCCCGCGCCGACTGCGCTTTCTTGCACCGCTGCTGATCATTCTGGCCGGTGGCGGGCTGACGCCTGTCATGGCGGCCGAATACAGCGTGGTGCAGGTTGATAAAAGCAGCATTCGTTTCACGGCCCGGCAGATGGGTGTGCCGACCGAAGGCCACTTCGCCCGTTTTGCCGCGCAGCTTGTATTTGATCCGGCCAGACTGGAAGCCAGCCAGGCGCGCATCGAGGTGGATGTCGGCAGCATTGATGTCGGCAGCGCCGAAGCCAACGAGGAAGTGAAAGGCAAGTCCTGGTTCAACATCCGCCAGATGCCTTCGGCCACCTTCACTTCCAGTCGGCTCAGGGCGCTGGGCAACAACCGCTATGAAGCCATCGGGCAGATGAACATCAAGGGCCGTGCGCAGGAGGTCGTTGCTCCCTTTACTGCCAGGGCAGAAGGCGCCAACATGGTGCTGGAAGGCAGCATACCGATACGCCGGATGCAGTACGGCATCGGCGAAGGCATGTGGTCGGATGTCTCGGTCGTTGCCGATGAAGTGCAGGTACGTTTCCGGTTGTTGCTCTCACCTTCGGCGAGCCAGAAAAAATGAGCACCGATCCAGGCATGGATGAAGACTTCCCGCCACAGCAATCTGCGCTGGAAGCCTTTCCGAATGTCCTTGGAAAAATTCAGGACAGCTGGGCCAGCCGCGATTGCGATCTTTATTTGCAGCGATTGTTCACGGATACGCGTGGCGGCACGCGGCGTGGTTTTCCTTTGAAAGCGGGCGAAGAGCTGTTGTTTCTGGTCAGGTTCAACAAAAATGTCCGTGCCCTGCCACTAGCCGAAGAATTGAAGATCCCGTTCGAAGAAGCCTTTCGTCTGGTCGACAAAGGTGATCAGGAGCACATGGCCGATGCCGGCGGCGGCTGGGCCGATCCGCGCAGCGCAACGGAAACCTTTGCCCATGCCCGCCAGCAGCCGGTACGGCGTGACTTCCTGAATTACAAGGTGGTCTACGAATCCAAAAAGAAAAAATCCGGCATCCTGCCCTGGGTCATCGTCGTCGTCTTGCTGATGCTGGCCTACAAGCTGTTGCTGCCTGCGCTCAAGGGCGGCTAGGCTCACGGCAGCCTGCCGCAGGCAACCGGGCAGGAAAGCGGAATCGCGGATAGCGGATAGCGGATAGCGGGCTGGCAAGCAGCTGTCAGAACTCCTGCGGATCGACATCCAGATGCCAGCGCAGCTGGCGTGATGTCCTGAGTGCGCGCAACTGTTCGACCCACTGCGGCAGAAAGCCCTGCAAGGCCGGGCGGCTGGCGGATTCAACCAGCAATTGGGCGCGTTCCAGCGCCATCACTCGATACATGCGCATGGGCACCGGATCGTAGAGGCTGATCCCTGCCGGCAGTTGTGCATTGGCCAGGGCCGCGGCCTGTTTGAGAAATTCCAGCGCGTCATCAAGCTGTCGTGCTTCGGCGCGCAGCATCGCCTGGAAAGTGAATGGCGGGAAGCCGGCCTGCCGCCGTTCTTCGAGCTGGCTTTGTGCGAAGCGGGCGTAGTCGTGTGCCACCAGCGCCTGATACAACGGGTGCTGTGGATATTCCGTCTGGATCAGCACTTCACCGGGCAGGCTGGCGCGCCCGCTGCGGCCACCAACTTGCATCAGCTGGCTGAACAGACGTTCCGGGGCGCGGAAGTCAGCAGCAAACAGCGCCGCATCCGCACCCACTGCACCGACCAGGGTCAGCCGTGGAAAGTCGTGTCCCTTGGCCAGCATCTGGGTGCCGATCAGGATATCGGCGTGGCCTTCATGGATGGCTGTCAGCACGGCCCGCCATTTTGCCGGTGTATTGGCCGAGTCGCGATCGACGCGCAGGATGCGGGCAGACGGAAAGCGCGTGGCCAGGTTTTCTTCAAGACGCTGGGTGCCACGGCCGAAAGCATGAATGTCCAGATTGCCGCAGGTCGGACAGTGGCGGTCAATCGCCGTTTCCAGGCCGCAGTGATGGCAGCGCAGCCGTTTGTCGGCCAGGTGGACCACCTTATTGGCGGCGCAGCGCCGACAACGACTGACCCAGCCGCAGGCCGGGCAGGCCAGTACCGGTGCATAGCCGCGCCGGTTGAGAAAGACCAGGCTTTGTTCCTGACGTTCGAGTCGTTCGCCGATGGCCGCCAGCAGGGCTGCGCTCATGCCGTCTTGCAGTTTTTCCCGGCGCGTATCGACGCAACGTACGGTCGGCGGCGCTTCGGCCACGGCGCGGCGGGTCAGCTCGACATGCTGGTAGCGCCCGCCCGGCGTGGTCGCATGATAGAAGCTTTCCAGCGCCGGCGTGGCCGAGCCGAGCACGATCGGCACCTGCCGTTGGTGCGCCCGCCATACCGCCACATCGCGCGCCGAATAGCGCAGACCTTCCTGCTGTTTGAAGGAGGCGTCATGTTCTTCATCGACCACGATCAGCCCCAGGCGGGGCATGGGAGCGAATACAGCCAAGCGGGTGCCCAGCAGGATGTCGATGTCGCCTTCCAGGGCAGCAACGAAGCCGCGGGCGCGGGCGGCTTCGGCCAGACCGCTGTGGGCAGAAACGATGCGGGCGGCCGGAAAGCGTGCCGCCACCCGGCCTTCCAGCTGCGGGGTGAGCGCAATCTCGGGTACCAGCATCAAGGCCTGTTTGCCTTGTGCAAGAGTTTCGGCAATCAGGCGCAGATAGACTTCGGTTTTGCCGCTGCCGGTGATGCCGTGCAGCAGAAAGGCGGCATAGCGGCCAAAGTGGGCGGCAATCGTCGCCACGGCCTGGGCCTGTTCGGGAAGCAGTGTGGGCAGGGCGGGTGGGACAGAAGGAGCAGAAGGGGCCGGCAAGCGTGTGGCGGTCTTTTCCTTGCGTGCCGCCGGCAGTTTGCCCCGGCGCAGATAGGGTGGCAGCGCCAGCGCCATCACTTCACCCAGCGGATGCTGATAATAGCGGCTGCAAAATTCGGTCAGCGCCAGCCATTCGGCGGGCAAGGGTGGCAATTCACGGAAAATCGCCCCGGCCAGCTTGAGTTTTTCCACTGGCTGCTGGCTGTGCGCCACCACATCGACAATGATGCCGGTTTTTTCTCCCCGGCCAAAAGGCACCCGCACACAGCGACCGATATCCTCCCTGCCGACGACGACATCCGCCGCGACCCGGTAGTCGAACAACCGGGGTAACGGAAGATCCAGCGCAACACGGAGGATGCTCATGTGGACAATGGCAAACGAAAATCAGCAGCTTCGCAACAATACCCAGAGTTCACTTTGCCTATGGGCGCTAATCCATTGCCGTGAAAGAGAAAATATTTTCATGCCGTCTTGTGGATTATTTTGTGAACAACTATATGAGCAATTGCTGAAATTTATGACCGAAGATATATGCGAATTTTGACTCTCACAAAATTTCTTTTGTTTTCAATGAAATGAAAAGCAAAATTGGCGCTGCGCAAAATATCACGGCATGAAGTATCGATGCCGTTGTGCTGTGTATAAGTTGTGCGTGGGGGGGCGCCGCGCCGCCTTGTCCGGGCGCGGCGGGCAAGGGTCAGCCCGGCTGGCCTGTCTGGCGCAGTTGGCGACTGTAGCGATGTACGGTATCGACCAGCACCGAGACATTTTCGGGCGGCGTAAACTGGGAAATGCCATGTCCCAGATTGAAGACATGGCCGCCCCCCGGGCCGCCGGCATGAAAATCATCCAGCACCTTGCGCGCTTCGCTGGCGATGACTTCGGGTGTGGCAAACAGCGTCAGTGGATCGATATTGCCTTGCAGGGCAACGCGGTCCCCCACGCGCTGGCGCACTTCGGCCAGGCTGGCCGTCCAGTCCAGACCGATCGCATCGCAGCCGATGGCGGCGATATCGGCGGCCCACAGCGCGCCGCCTTTGGTGAAGACGATATTCGGCACACGCTGGCCATCATGCACTTTGGTCAGGCCGGCGATGATGCGTTCCAGGTAAGCCAGTGAAAATTCCCGATAGGCGCGATAGGGCAGCACGCCGCCCCAGGTATCGAAAATCATCACTGCCTGCGCACCGCTGGCGATTTGGGCGTTGAGATAATTGATTACCGTCTGCGTCGTCACTTCAAGCACATGGTGGAGCAGGTCGGGGCGGGTGAACATCATGGTCTTGATGCGCCGGAAATCATCCGAAGCCCCCCCCTCGACCATGTAGCAGGCGAGTGTGAACGGGCTGCCCGAAAAACCGATCAACGGTACCGAGCCGTCCAGGGCGCGGCGGATTTCCGCCACCGCATCCATGACATAGCGCAGATGATCGTAAGGATCGGGGGCGGTCAGACTGCGGATTTCCCATTCTTCACGCAGCGGCCGTTCAAATTTGGGCCCTTCGCCTTCGATGAAATACAGTCCCAGCCCCATGGCATCGGGCACGGTGAGAATGTCGGAAAACAGGATGGCTGCGTCCAGGTCATAGCGTGCCAGCGGCTGCAGGGTAACCTCGCAGGCCATGCCCGGTGATTTGCAGAGATTCAGGAAATTACCGGCACGCTTGCGCGTTTCGCAATATTCCGGCAGGTAGCGTCCGGCCTGGCGCATCATCCAGAGCGGCGTGTAATCAACAGGTTCGCGCAGCAGCGCACGCAAAAAAGTATCGTTTCTGGGGCGGGCCATGGCGAAATCCGTAAGCAGATAATGAAAGGAAGCGCCGATTATCGCATTTGTACCAGGATCCCGCTGCGGGCGGCGCTTGCGCCGGGTGTTTGCGGCGCAGAGCTTATTCTTCCAGCCCGAGTCGCTCGTCGTCACGGCGGCCCCCGCGCAGGCCCAGATCCTTGAGTTTGCGGTAGAGGTGAGTGCGTTCCAGGCCCGTGCGCTCGGCCAGACGGGTCATGTTGTTGCCGTCGATGCGCAGATGATGTTCGAAGTAAATCCGCTCGAAGGATTCGCGGGCTTCGCGCAGGGGCAAAGCCATGATTTCGGCGGCAATGCCGCTGCTTGCCGGAACAGCACTGCGGTAACCCTGGGCATCGAACAGACGGTCGACGTCTTCTGCGGAAATTTCCTCTTCGAGCGCGGCCAGCGCCAGCGATTTGGTCGTGCTTTTCAGTTCTCCATAACCCTGGGGCCAGCTGTGCTGACGCAAGGCGTTCAGCGCAGCCGTGGAAAAACGGCGCACGGGTACTTCACCGGCTTCGCTGAACTGCGTCAGCAGATGGGCGGCGATTTCGGGGATTTCGTCATGCAGTTCGGCCAGGGTCGGCACGCCCAGCCAAACGCTGAAAATCTGTTTCAGCTGGCTGTCCTCCCAGCCTTGCAGGGACAGCGCCATGGCATCCAGGGCCGTGGCGGCGACCAGGCGCAAGTCATATCTGGCAAGGCGTTCTGCCGCAAAAATCAGGTTTTTCTGCTGCAATCGCGTCAGATTGCCCAGTTCGTCAACAAACAGCACACCGCCCCGGCTGCGTTCGAGCATGTCCAGCGTCAGCGGTGTGCTGTCATGCGCCAGATTAAACCAGGTCTTGCCGGGAGACAGCAGAGTTCGTGCCGCCAGCTCGGCAATGCCGCCCGCCGCCGAGCGCAGCATCACACTACGGCTGCTGGCCATGACCTGCTCCAGTCGTTTGCGCAGATCGCGCAGGGGGGCCGAGCGGGTGAAGGCGGCCAGTGAAATGCCGCCGGCAGCGGGCGCGGCAGCTTGGCTCAGGGCTTTCTTGACGGCGACCAGCAGCTTTTGCAGGGCGATCGGTTTTTCCAGAAAGTCCAGCGCGCCGATGCGCGTGGCTTCAACGGCCGTATCGATCGTGCCGTGTCCCGACATCATGATGACCGGCATGGTCAGTTGGCCGCTGGCCGCCCATTCCTTGAGCAGGGTGATGCCGTCGGTGTCGGGCATCCAGATGTCGAGCAGCACCAGATCCGGCCGCGCCGCTTCACGCGCTGCGCGGGCGGCGGCGGCATTTTCCGCCAGGCGGACATCATGGCCTTCGTCGGCGAGAATTTCGGAAAGCAACTCGCGTATGCCGATTTCGTCATCGACTACCAGTATCTGTGCCATATCACTTCCTCATGTTTCCGGTACGGCTGTTTTTGTTTTTTGTCGCTGCAAGTCTGCGTTCAGGCCGCCTGCGGCAGGCGAATGCTGACTTCCGCACCGCTGGGTGAACGGTTGGCGATGCGGATTTCGCCGTGGTGTTCATCAACGATTTTCTTGACGATTGCCAATCCCAGTCCGGTTCCCCTGGATTTGGTGGTGACGTAGGGTTCGAAAGCATGTGTCAATACCTGGGGAGAAAAACCGCTGCCGTTGTCGCTTACCGCGAGTATCACGCCGTTACCGGCATTGCCGTGGGTGACGATGCGGATTTGCTGGGCGGCTTCCGGCCGGCTCTTGAGCGCTTCCTCGTTGGCTTCCTGGGCGTTTTTCAGCAAGTTGTGTATCACTTGGCGCAGCTGCGAAGGGTCGCCGGCTACCCGGGGCAGATTGGCGGCCAGCTGGGCGTCGATCTGCACACCACTGTTGCCGTAGAGTTCGAGTACATCGCCGACCAGCGCATTGAGATCGAGCGGCTGTAGCTGGGCGGGCGGCAGGCGGGCGTAATCGCGGAACTCATTGACCATGGTTTTCATGGCTTCGACCTGGCTGACGATGGTATGGGTTGCCCGTTGCAACATCTGCTGGCCGTCGCTATCCAGCCGATCGGCCAGTTTGTGCTGCAGGCGTTCGGCAGAAAGCTGGATGGGTGTCAGCGGGTTCTTGATTTCGTGTGCCAGGCGCCGCGCCACTTCACCCCAGGCCAGCGAACGCTGCGCGGCAATCAGGCGGGTGATGTCATCAAAGACCACGACATAGCCGCCGCCGCTGGCTTCCGGCAGGGTGGAACCGCGCACCAGCAATACCTGGTTCACCATCAGTCCGCCGCTGTCGATGTTGCCGATTTCCAGCTGCTGCTGCCATTCGTGCGTGGCATCCGGTTCACGATTTTCCGTGTCTGCAAAACCGTTCAGGATGGCTTCCTTGAATTCCGCATGGCCCGGCCAGGCGGCCAGCGGCAGGTCATCCACATTGAGCGGATCGTCGAGTATGGTGGAGGCGCCACGGTTGTTGGCACGCAACACGAAATTGCGGTCGAACGCCATGACGCCCGATGACAGATTGGCCAGCACGCTTTCCAGATAGGCGCTGGCTGCTTCCACCTTGTGGCGATGACGTTCGGTTTCCTGGCGGGCTTCGTCCAGCTGGCGTGTCATCCGGTTGAAGGATTGGGTCAGCACACCCAGTTCGTCATGGGTTTCCAGTGCGGCGCGGGGCGTGAAGTCGCCAGCGGCAACCGCCTGGGTACCTTCGGCAAGAATCAGCAGCGGTGCGGCCAGTCGCCGCGCCAGGAAAATAGCCAGGGCAATTGCGGCAAACAGCGCCAGCAGCAGGGTCAGTGTCAGTGTCAGCATATAGATGCGGCTGAGTCCCTGTCGGCCCAGGGAAAGCTCCTGGTAGTCGCGGTAGGCTGCTTCCACGCTGCTGGCACTTTGGGCAATCGATGCCGGCACTTCCCGGGTGACTTGCAATATGCGCGGCTCCAGCGCATTGGAATGGCTGGTCACCGGCACCATGACACGCAGCAACATGCCGCTGTCGGCATCGCCTTCCAGCAAGGAGATGCCGTCGATCTGCCGGGCTTCGCGCAGCTGGGTTGCGTTCGGCAGGTTGGGCAACAGGCTGCCAAGCTCCGGCGCGCTGTGGGAAAGTACCTGGCCATTCACCGAAAACAGCGTCGCCGTCTGCATACCGGCCTGCTCGCGCAAGCGGTTGAGACGCACGCCAACGCTGCGCGGATCGTGGATTTCGGCAATCTGCAGCGCCACGTCATGCGCCTGGTCATTCAGTTCGGCAAGCTGGTTGTCGACCACCGTGCGTGCCAGCGTCAGGCCACCGTCGAGCGCCCGGTCGACGCGCACATCAAACCAGGAGTCGATGCTGCTGACGACAAACTGCATCGAGACGCCATACACCAGCGCGCCGGGCAGCACGGCCATCAGCGCAAGCATCAGCAGCAGGCGCGACTTGAGGCGCGAGCCAAACACACCCTGGCGGTACTCGCGTCGCAAAGCGAACAGCTGGATCAGCACGGCAATCACCAGCGCAAACACCAGCACGCCGTTGAGTCCGAGCAGCAACGGATAGTTGTGGGCGAACAGTGCGGTGTTCGAACTGGCCGAAGTCAGCAGAAACAGCAGGATCGTACCGACGATGGAAATCAGCAGGGTGGCAATGATGGCGGGCTTGTTCAGCTTTGACATCATCAATGCGCCTCCCGCTCGCCGGCGTTGCTGGCAACGAACTGCCAGCGCAGGATCTTCGCATCGACCGTCCATTCCTTGTTGACGATGGCGTCGAGCTGCAAGGGTTTGGGCAGTTGTTGGCGATCAAGTGCCAGCCGCAGGGCAGCTTGATAGGTTTCGCCCGGCTTGAGCGCGCTGCGCTCGGCGACCGGCAGGGCGGCGGTGCGGCCCATGAAACGCAGCGCATCGGCCAATTTGGCGAAATCCTGGCTCAGACCGCTGGCCCCCGACAGGCGGTATTGTCGGGACAGCGGCACATAAGCCAGCCGATAGTTCAGCGTGCGACCGGCAATGTGCTCACCCGGCCAGAACCAGCGGTCGCGGGTGATTTCCAGTTCCAGCTGGAAATACAGCGGCACGCCGCGCGTGACGATTTCTTCGAGACGCGGGCCCAGATCAATGTTGAATTCCGCGCTGAGTACATAATTTTCTTCGTTGGGGATCAGGCGTGCCGCAGTGGCTTCGATGCTGCCGGCCCAGGCGGGTGCCAGGCCACCTGGGCCGGCAATCCCCAACAGCAGGATCACCAGCCATCTGCGCCCGTGACGGGACATGTGGTCAAGCCTGCTTTTGCAAAAGGGCATAGAAGAAACCGTCATGTTTTGCCTGAGGTATCAACTGCAGGAAACGCGGGTCAGCATCATGGGTGGCAAGCCTTGCAGAATCCGTAGCGGCAGGCCGCTGCGCCAGGGGCAGACAGCGCGCATCGGCGTGGCGGTGCAGAAAAGCATCGATCTGCGCCGCATTTTCCTGTGGAAACAAGGAACAGGTGCAGTAAAGCATTTTGCCACCGGGGGCGAGCGCTTGCCACAGGGCATCCAGAATCTCCCGCTGCACGCGGGAAAAACCGGCGATATCCTTTTCGCGGCGCAACCATTTGATATCCGGATGGCGGCGCACCACGCCGGAAGCCGAGCAGGGCACATCGGCGAGAATGCGTTCGAACAGCCCGCTATTCTGCGCAGGGATGCCGTGGCCGATCTGCCGGCAGTCGGCAACCTGCACCCGGGCCCGCAATCCCAGACGTTGCAGGTTGTCTTCGATGCGCACGGCGCGGGTGGCGTCGACTTCGAGTGCCAGCAGTTCGACATCGGCAAGTTCGAGGATATGGGTGGTCTTGCCGCCGGGTGCGGCGCAGGCATCCAGCACGCGCTGGCCGTCCTGCACATCAAGCAGGCGGGCGGCCTGCTGTGCGCCCCAGTCCTGTACCGAAACATGGCCGGCAAAGAATCCCGGCAAGCGTTCCACGGCAACGGGCCGTTCGAGCAGCAAGGCATGGTCGTCAAGCACAATCGCCGCGATGCCGACGGCCTGCAGTTCCGCGCAATAGCTGGCTGCATCCGTGTGGCGACGATTGATGCGCAGGCTCATCGGCGGATGGCCATTGCCCGCCCCAAGAATATCCTGCCACTGCGCCGGGTAGGCCAGATGCAGCTTGTTTATCCACCAGAGGGGATGCTGCTGCCGGGCAACCTGGTTTTCCGCGCAGGCGGCCAGCAAGGCGCTGTCCTGGCGCAGCCGGTTGCGCAGTACGGCATTGGCCAGCGCCTTGAACTGCCCCCGGCCAATACGCGCGACTGCCTCGACGGCCTGATCAACGGTGGTATGCACGTCCGCTGGCCGGCTTTCGATGCGATACAGCGCCACCAGCAGCAAGGTATGCAGCAGAGGTTTGTCGCCGGTGTCGTCGAGCGGCGTGCGCAACAACTGCGACAGCAGAAAATCGCCGCGCCCGAATTGCCGCAAGCTGCCATAGGCCAGATCCTGGATCGCGCCGCGCTGTGCCGGCAATGGCGCATGGCGCTGCCAGCAGGCCGCCAGGGCAACATGCAGATTGCTGCCGGCGATCACCTGATGCATGACTTCGGCGCTGCGCAACAGGGCAAAGGCCAGGCCATCAGCCGGCAGCGCCGGCAGACTTGCGGTACGGCCTGGTCTGGCGGCCGTGGGGGGGGTGCGTGATTTGTGCGTGGTCTGCATGAGGGGCGCGCTGCGCTGGCCGTGTCGTCTGTGGCAAGTCGGATTCGCTTGAGTGGCCGTCGTTGCCGCTTACAGCGCCGCTTCGATGGCCGCGATCAGCTGCGCATCATCCGGCGCCACGTCGGGGGCAAAGCGGGCCAGTACGCGGCCGTCACGAGCGACCAGAAACTTTTCGAAATTCCAGGTGATATCGCTGGAATGTGGCGGCAGCAAATCCTTCTGGGCCAGCCGTTCGCGCAGGCCACCGCCGCCACTTGCCTGCGGCTGGGCGGCAATCAGCGCCACATACAGCGGATGGCGCGGCGTGCTGTTGACGTTCAGTTTGGCAAACAGCGGAAAGCTCACCTCATAATGGGTCGAACAGAATGTCTGGATTTCCTCGGCCGTGCCGGGTTCCTGGGCAAGAAAATCATTGCAGGGAAAGCCCAGCACCTGCAGGCCGCGCGCGCGGTACTGGCGGTAGAGCGCTTCCAGCCCGGCATACTGAGGTGTCAGGCCACAGCGGGAAGCGACATTGACGATCAGCAACACCTGTCCCTGGTAATCAGCCAGGGTTTGTGGTGTGCCATCCAGACGCTGCAGCGCAATGGTGTAAAGCGAAGCGTGGGCAGTGGTTGCGGTCATGGCGCGGACTCCGTCGTTCGGACAAGGTGGGAAGCCGATTCTAAATGAAGCGCTGCACGAAACGTTCCGCTGCGGCCACTCGCTGCGCAGCGCTTCCTATGCGTTTACCGGCTTTTCGTGGAGAATCTGCAATCATGACGCCTCCTTCCATGACAAGATCGCTGCTGCCGTGAGCGAACTCAGCCCTTCTTTTGCACAGCGCCTGTTGGGCGATTGTCGCGAACTGTTCGAACGCGAGCTGGGTGAGTGGCTGGGTGAACTCGGCCCGCAGATCGTCGAAAAACTACAGGAAATTGCCGACAACACCCGTGAACAGGACAAACGCAACGAGTATCTGCGTCTGCGAGATGATGTGCAGCTGTTCTGGGACAGGCTGGTCAAGGCTTTTCGCAGCCAGCTGGCCGAAGAGCTGGCGCAGGCCGTGCCGCGCACGCTCAGTGAGGTGACCCGCAGCCAGGATGCGCAGGCCCTGGCGTTGGTGGATGATCAGGAACTGACGGAGCGCATCGTCACCCGCGAATTCATCGCCCGCCTGGACGAAGCCTGCCGAGAAGAAATGTATGCACTCGACCGGCGCATGGCCCAGCTGGTCGGCCAGGAAGAAATGGATCGCTGCGGCAACCGCTTCGCGCCACCGGCGATTTGCGCGGCCGCCCAGGCCGGTTGCACTGCCCTGCTGAGTGATCCTGATCCGGCAGCGCGCATCCTGCTGTTGCGGCAGCTGGAGCGGGCCTTGCATGACGAGCTGCCGCGGCTCTATCGCGCCCTCAACGAAGTCCTGATCGGCGCTGGCATCCTGCCGGAATTCAAGCGCAGCTACAGGAATGCGGCTGCCGGCAGCGACCAGCCGGCGAGGCGGCTGGCCGATGGCAACCACATTCTCGATACCCTGCAGCGCCTTGCCCGGGCACGCCTGCCGACGCAAGCACTGCCGGCGGAGTCTGCAACCGGCGGCCGCGCTGCGCCGCTGCTGACGGGCGAGCTGCCACTCAGTCTGCCCGATCTGTCGGCTTTTGCCGGGTCGCCCCCGCTGATGCCGCCAACGCGCGCCATCAGCACCGATTTCCTGACATCGCTGCACGCATTGCAAAGACAGGCGCCCGCCGTCGCAGGTGATGGCGGGCCGGAAAAACTGACCAACGTCGTCCATCTGGCGCGTCAAAGCGAAGCCGCCCAACAGGCAGCGCCGCTCGATACCATCACCATGGATATCGTTGCCACACTGTTCGATCTGATCTTTGATGACGACAAAGTGCCCGAAGCCGTCAAGGGCCTGGTCAGTCGCCTGCAGATACCGGTGCTCAAGGTGGCCCTGCTCGACCAGAAATTCTTCGCCGATCGCAGCCATCCGGCCCGCCGTTTTCTCGACAGTATTTCCGGCATCGCCATTCGCTGGGGCGAAACGATCAATACCGGCGACCCGTTCTACTGCAAGCTGTCCGAACTCATCGAGCGCATCCAGCAAAATTTCGATCAGGACGTGGCCGTCTTCGGCACGGCGGTGGGCGAACTGTCTGCCTTCGTCAATGAATGCGAAGTTCTGGAAGAGGAAACCAGCAGCAGCGTGATCGAAGTCGTCCAGCGCCGGGAGGCCGCCCAGCAACGGCGCAGCGCCCGCGAGGAGGCCGCCAGACAGGCCAGCGCAGACTTGCTGGCGCGAATCATCAGCAAAAAAACGCCGTTGCCCATAGAACAATTCTTGCGCGAACACTGGCGCGTCGTGCTGGAACAGGCCGGCATGGCCGATGCCGAAAGCGACAGCGACAGCACGGATGCGGTGACGGACGCCCCGGCTTTCCAGGCGGCTGCGCGCACTGCCGAGGACCTTGCCTGGAGCGTGACCGCAAAACATTCGGCCGAAGACCGGCAGCGTTTTGCGGCAATGCTGGCCGACCTGCTGCCCGCCCTGCATCAGGGACTGGCGCAGATCGGCATCGACGAGGCCAGCCGTCAGCCATTTTTTGAACGTCTGATGGCTCTTCATGCCGCCGCGCTGCACGCCGACCGGCGCACGCTGAAAAAAGCGCCGGCACTGGCCGACATTGCCGTCGCCAGCGCGGCGGATACCGACAGTCTGCCCGGCGCGGCGGTTCTGCAAGTCACGCATCTGGTCGAAAATGGCATACAGATCGAGGATGTTGCCCTGCTCGAACCCGCGATGCCCGATGACAGCCCGCTGGGCAATCCCTGGTTGCGCCGCGTGCGGCAACTGGTGCGCGGCGACTGGGTCGAGTTCATCGACCACGAGGTGGCGCGGCGCGAGCGCCTGACCTGGCTGAGTCCCCGGCGCAGCCTTTACCTGTTCAGCAATCACGCTACGCATTGCGCCATTTCCATCACGCCCGAAGCACTGGCCCACCGTTTGCAGAACGGTACGGCACGGCTGGTCGACATCGAGCTGCCGCTGTTCGAACGGGCGCTCGATGGTGCGCTCAAGGTGCTCGATCAGGCGGATTGAGTCTGTCGCGGGGGGCTGTCAAATGCTCTGCCGAATCCGGTCATGCAACGCGGTCTGTTTTTTCGGCAAGGCTTTGCGCTGCAAAGCCGCTGCAATGCATCGCAATCTGCAGACACGTGGCGGGGCGGACTTCGATCGTCATCGTCAGCTGGCCGCATTGCGGGGTGTCGAGCTGTCGAGCTGCGCCGGGATTGTGTCATGGGTGGATTGTGGAGAAGGGCAGTGAACTTGCCCGTGCCTACCGCACACCGCACACCGCGCGGCGCACGGCGCCCACAAAAAAGCCCGGCTGCCGCGAAGGCAACCGGGCGGATAGCGACGCAGGCGCGGGTTCAGATCACGCGGTCGGCGCGCAGCTTGTCCAGCAACTGTTTGGCGACTTCAGCCGCCGAGCCGCTGAGGAATTCGCAGTTGCCCTGCACTTCGGGCACGAACTGACGGGTCAGCACGACCTGCGGTTGCAGTTCGCTGGCGGACAGGCCCAGCGTATCCAGCTGGATGTCGGTCGGCGCCATCTTGCGTGCGGCCATTTTGGCCTTGGCACTGGGGAAGCGCGGCGTGCCCAGTTCGTTGCTGATGGTGACCAGCGCCGGCAATGCGCCTTCGACGATTTCGTCGCCATCCGGCGTGGCGCGGGTGACTTTCAGCGTCGTGCCGCTGAGCACGACGTCGCGGGCCAGCGGGGCAATGGCCAGCTTGAGTTTTTCGCCAAGCAGGATGGGCACGGTGCCCTGGTCGTCATCGGACGCCTGGCGGCCGCAGAGAATCAGATCGGCGCCACCGCTGCTGTTGATGTAGGCAGCCAGAGTATTGGCGATGACCTGGCCGTCGAGTTCGGCGCCGGCCGGATCGATGGCGACGATTTCATCAGCACCCAAGGCCGCGCAGTGCTTGAGCATGTCCTTCAGATCGCTGCCGATGGAGACGGCGGTGATCTTGCAGTCCAGGCCGGCATCGCGCAGGCGCAGCGCGGCTTCCATCGCCTGTTCGTCGAAGCCGTTGATCAGGCGCGGCACGGCGGCGACGTCGGGCGTCTTGCCGTCGGCAGCGATGGTCAGCTTGCCGGCCAGTGCGTAGTTATTGACGGCATCTGGATCCAGTACTTCCTTGACACAAACCACGATACGCATGTTTTCACTCCTGCCCGTGTGAAAGAGGGCGGTAATAGCCAGTTGATGAATCGATGAATCGATGAATCGGTGATTGGGATTGTCGATAAGCTTGATGTGGCGGCGAGGCGCGGCAGATTCAGGTTTCAGTCTGCCATGTACACCGAATCGAGGTCACACCACACGGCGGCAAATCCGTAGTTGTCCGGTTTTTTGGTGAGCTCGGCCAGCAATACCCAGCGCCAGGCATATTTCCCGTAGTCGCGGTAGTGGCCGGTGAGCGTCCCGGCGAATTCCTGGCGACCGGCATGGCGGGTGCCCGGAATGGGCGCCCCGCCATCGCACTCGGCCTGACGACCCTTGAGGGCGGCGTCGAAGCCGGGCACGAAATCCGCGCCGGTCTGGGGATCGCGGGCGGTTTCACTCACTGGCAAAGCGGTCGAAAACGTCGAGAGCTTCTTCGACGATATCGGAGAGGATCTGCCGCGCCGGCTTCATTTCCTTGACGTAATGGATGCCCTGGCCGGCGGCTTCGGTCATCAGATCCTTGCGCTGATAGTCGAGCGAGCCCTGGATGTAGTTCGACGACAGCATCATCTGCAGTGGCGGCTTCAGCGGTTCGGGCGCGCCCGGTGCCATCCACTCGTCGTGCCAGGGGCTGCGCGTGGTGCGCATGGTGTAGCCCGAAATGCAGTTGGAGTACATGGTGTCGTCCGTCTCGGCTTCGATCAGGCGTTCCTTGAGCGGCAGATTGACGTCGGATTCACGCGAAGCCAGCCACAGCGAACCTGTCCACACGCCGGAGGCACCCAGTGCCAGGGCGGCGGCCAGATGACGACCGGTGGTCACACCACCGGCGGCCAGCACCGGCACGCCGGCATCACGCGCGGCGTCGACCACTTGCGGCACGATGGAGAATGTGCCGATGTTGCCGGTGTGGCCGGCAGCATCGTAACCCTGGGCGATGATCACATCGGTGCCGGCTTCGATCTGACGCTTGGCCTGACGCGGCTTGCCGACCAGGCCCCAGACCTGCATACCCAGCTCGTGCGCGCGCTTGAGGATGAAGGCGGGTGAGCCGAGGCCGGATGCGAAGACCGGCACGCGTTCGTCGAAAACCACTTCCAGCTGGGCCAGCGCACGTTTCTGGTCAAGGCCGCCCCATTGGTGCAGATCGGGCGCTTCCTTGGGGTCCGGCACATTGTATTTCTGCTTGATCTGCTGTTCGAAATCGCGGTGGCTTTGCGGAATCATTGCCAGCAGTTCTTCCACCGTCTTTTCTTCGGGCACGGAGGCCGGCAGCACCAGATCGATGCCGAAAGGCTTGCCGCCGATGCGGTCGCGGATCCACTTGATGTCGGCCGCAATGTGATCGGGCGTGTGCATGGCTTCGCCGAGCACAGCGAAGCCGCCGGCATTGATGACTGCCACGGCCACATCCTTGCAGTGGGTGAAGGCGACGACGGGGTATTCGATACCGAGCTTATCGCACAGTACGGTATGCAGCGGACCACTCATGTGTACACTCCTGGGAAGACGGTGAAGACGGTGAAGAGGATGAAGAGGATGAAGAGGATGAAATCGAAATCGAAATTGAAATGATGAAACCGTACATATGCCGACAGCAGCAACCCGTGCGTGACGACAATGCCGGGCATGGCCATCTTCGGCACGGACGATGCCGAGTGTCGCGTCGCAGAGTTGCAGAGTTGCAGAGTTTCAGACTGCGCCGCACGCCGCCAAGGGGCCGTGTCTGCAAACCCGTGACGGAACAAGGCATGACGAACAGCCTAATCTAACTTTTCCAGTCTGCAAAATAAAGCCCCTGCCGGAAGTCGGCAGCCAATTTGGCCGAAAATGAAATTCCATAGGCCGGATCAGATTGGTGGTTGCTTGCCTCGTCTGCCGCCCAGCCTTAGACTAGCAAATCCGCGCCGCAGGCGCTTTGCCCCATTGACTACACGGGTTGCTGCCTGCGGATCGACCAACGCCTACTGGAACTTGCCATGAAATCGGCTGCTTTCAATTATCACTCACCGGAGACGCTGGCTGCGGCCGTGACTCTCCTTGGCACGCTTGAAGATGAAGGTGTGGATGTCAAGATTCTGGCCGGTGGCCAGAGCCTGATCCCCATGCTGGCCTTGCGCGTGGCCCGTCCCGAAGCCCTGATCGACCTGCGTGGGCTCAAGGAACTCGATTACATCCGCGAAGACGGCCACTGGCTGCGCATCGGAGCCATGACCAGCAAGCACGCGGCCGGTGTCTCGCCCTTGATCGAGGCCAAACAACGCCTGTTCCACGATGCCACCCAGCTCGTCGGTCACCGTCAGATTCGCAATCGCGGCTCGGTGGGCGGCTCTTTCGCCCATGCCGACCCGGCCTCCGAATACCCGGCCGTGGCCCAGGTCTTGGGTATGGAATTCAAGGCGGTGGGCCCCGAAGGCGAGCGCGTCATTGCGGCGGACGAGTTTTTTGTCACCTACATGACCACCAGCCTGGAAACCAACGAAATCCTCACCGAAGTCAGTATGCCGGTGCTGCCGGCCGGCTGTGGCTGGGCGATTCGCGAAGAAGCGCGGCGCAATGGCGACCTGGCCCTGGCCGGGGTGTGCCTGACGCTGCAAAAATCCGCCGGCAACATCACGGATGTGAAAATCGCCGCTTTTGGCGTGAATCCCACGGCCGTGCGTCTGACCGCCGCCGAAGACGCCCTCAAGGGCCAGCCGGCCACGGCTGACAACTTCGCCCGTGCGGCCGCGGCCGGTGCGGCGGCTTTGGACGAGCCGATGAGCTGTGTCCATGCCTCCAGTGAGTTCCGCCGTGCGCTGGTACAAACCCTCACCGAGCGTTGCCTGCACGATGCGTTGGCCCGTGCGGCCTAACATTTGTGGCACGACATTAGAAAGAGATTCCCATGACGACATCCCATAAGGTCAGCCTGAAAGTCAATGGCGTCCAGTACGAGCGCGAAGTCGAAGCGCGTATGACGCTGGCCGATTTCCTGCGCCACGAACTGCATCTTGGCGGTACCCACGTTGGCTGCGAACACGGCATCTGCGGTGTGTGCACCGTGCTCATCAATGGCGACTCGGCGCGCTCCTGCCTGACGTTTGCCGTGCAGGCCGATGGCGCTGAAATCACCACTGTCGAAGGGCTGCGCGATGCGCAAAGCGGTGAGCTGCATCCAATTCAAACAGCCTTCATCGAGGCCCATGGTTTGCAATGCGGTTTCTGTACCCCCGGCTTCATGATGACTACTTTGGAGCTGCTGCGCGAAAACCCGAATCCGTCCGAAGAGGAAATCAAGGATGCCTTGGGCGGCAACCTGTGTCGTTGCACGGGCTACCAGCAAATCGTCGAGTCGGTGAAGCTTGCTGCCAGCAAGCTGCAAGCGGCCAACCGGACTGCCTGAGGGAGACGCCCAGATGAGTAATGCCATTCCCACCCTGCCCGAGCAAATGCCGACCAGCAACGTGCGCTACGTCGGCAAGGAAGTCAAACGCATCGAAGATCCTTCGCTGGTCACCGGCCAGATGGAATTCATCGACAACGTCGCGCTGCCGGGCATGTTGCACGCGGCGATCCTGCGCAGCCCGCATCCTCACGCGCGCATCGTGTCGATCAACACGGCCGCCGCCGAGGCCTTGCCGGGAGTACATGCCGTGCTCACCGGCGTGGATGTCAAAGCCTGGTCCAATCCCTGCACCACAGCGCCGGAAGGCTGGGGCAACTACTGCATGGCGGTGGATAAGGTGCGCTTCGTCGGCGAGCCTGTGGCGGCCGTCGCGGCCGACAGCCGCTATCTGGCCGAAGACGCGCTGGAGCTGATCGAAGTCGAATACGAAGTGCTGCCGCCGGTTGCCGGTTTCGAAGCCGCGCTAGCCGACGGTGCGCCCATCGTGTTTGAAGAACACGGCACCAACGTCATCCAGCACAAGCAATTTGTCTGGGGCGAAGTCGATCAACTGTTTGCCGAAGCCGATCACATCATCCGCGATACTTTTCGCTGGAATCGCTGCGGCGCCAATCCGACCGAAACCTTCGGCTGCATTTCCACCTGGGATGTGGTCAATAACGAACTCACCTGCCGTGGTTCCTATCAGGCGCCGCGTTTCTTCGCGCTCGGCCGCTCGGCTGTGCTCAACCTGCTGCCCAACAAGGTCAAGCTGATCAGCCAGCCGCAAGGTGGCGGTTTTGGCGGCAAGGGCGGGCCGCGCGCCACCGACATCACCGCGCTGCTCTCACGCAAGACCAATGGCCGGCCGGTCAAATACATCGAAGACCGCATGGAATACCTGCTGGCCGGCGGCGGTCAGTCCTGGGATCGTTTTTACGATGCCGAGCTGGCCGTCAAGGCCGATGGCACGGTCACCGGTTTGCGCATCACCTTGGTCGACGACCAGGGCGCGGGCTGCGAAGGTTATGGCACGATTTCCGTGGCCAAGCCGATTGCCGCCTTCACCGGGCCTTACCGCATCCAGGCGGCTTCCTACGACATGAAGCTGGTGGCCACCAACCGCGCGCCGACCTATCCCTATCGCGGCTACGGCCCACCGCCGCATTTCTTCGTCCTTGAATCCCTGATGGATCTGACCGCCCGCAAGCTGGGTATGGATCCGGCCGAGCTGCGCCGCAAGAACTATATTCCGCCCGAGGCTTTCCCCTACACCATTCCCAGCGGCAACGAATACGACAGCGGCAACTACGAGGCCGTGCTCGACAAGTTGCTCGACATGGCCGATTACCAGCAAATGCGCGCCGAGCAGGCCGCCGCGCAAGCCGAGGGTCGCCTGGTGGGCATCGGCGTGGTGAGCACGGTGGAGCCGGGTGTATTTGACTGGAACGTTTATTCCGCCGTCGGCGTGCCCGGTGTGGGCGTGCCGGAGGGTGCGCGCGTGGCCGTCGATGTCTTTGGCGGGCTCACCGTGATCGTCGGTTTTGCGCTGCAGGGTCAGGGCCAATACACCGTGGCCGCCCAGGTGGCTGCCGATTATTTCGGTGTGGATATGAGCATGGTCAAGGTCACCATGGCCTCGACCGATGTCGCACCGCCGCACTTTGGTCCGGGCGGCAGTCGTCTGGGGGTAGCCATCACTGGCGCCATCCTCGGTGCCTGCCAGAAGCTGCGCGATATATTCACCCAGGTGGTGGCAGGACTCATGCAGACCACACCCGACCAGGTCGAGCTGATGGATGGCCGTTTCCGCCTCAAGGCTATGCCCGAAGCCGGCATGACCCTGGCCGAGGTGGCCGGCACCATGCTGTTCCGTAGCGATCTGCTGCCGCCGGGCATCGAACCCTGTCCCGAGGCCACCTCGGTGTGGACCGCGCCCAACCGCAACATGCCGGACGACCAGGGCCGCTGCCGCAGCTATCTAACGGCGGCCAATGCCGCCCATGTGGCCATGGTGGAAATCGACCGCCAGACCGGACGTACGCACATTCTCAAATATTTCATCGTTGATGATTGCGGTACGCGCCTGAATCCGGCCAACGTCGAGGGGCAGTTGCAAGGCGGAGTCGCCCAGGGCGTGGGCGCGGCCCTCTTCGAGGAATACGTCTACAACGACGAAGGCCAGCCCTTGGTGTCGACCTTTGTCGATTACCTGATGCCGACCATCCATGAAGTGCCGATGACCGTCAAAGGCGAGGTATGCACGCCCTCACCCGTCGCTCCCCTGGGTGCAAAAGGCTGCGGCGAAGGTGCGATCCACACCACACCGGCCACCTTGATGTGCGCCATCAACGATGCGCTCGCCCCCTTGAATCTGAAGATTCACGAGACGCCCGCCTCGCCGCAGCGGCTCTGGAAGCTCTTGCAGCAGGCGAAATAACCCGGCTGCCAAACGCCTTCTCCGGACAACGGGGAAGGCGTTTTCAGATGGACTGTACATGTACACCGCACGATAGAAAGGCAGATGCCCATGGCATTGCGCGTCGAAACCGCCCTGATGGGCCCCGATACCGAACAATACGCCGGCCAGGGCCAGAACCGGCCGACACTGGCCCGCATCGCCGAGCTGGCCCGGCAGATGGAAGACATCGGCTATGACGGTCTGACCACGCCGGAATCCGGGCGTGATCCCTTCTTGCCGCTGATGATTGCCGCCGAGCACACCCAGACGGTGCGTCTGGGCACCAATATCGCCGTGGCCTTTCCGCGCAGCCCGATGGTGACCGCCCAGCTCGCCTGGGATCTGGCCAATTACACCGGCGGCCGTTTCACGCTGGGTCTGGGCAGCCAGGTCAAGGGTCACAACGAACGCCGTTACAGCACCGCCTGGCCCAGCCCGCCGGGGCCACGCATGCGCGAGTATTTCCTGTGCCTGCGGGCGATCTTCCAGAGCTTTCAGAATCCGGACAAGCCGACCTATTTTGAAGGCGAGCATTACCGCTTCACCATGCTGCCGCCCTTCTTTAATCCCGGCCCGATCGAATTCCCCAATGTGCCGCTGTATGCCGCCGCTGCCAATCCCTATATGGCGCGTCTGTCCGGCGAGCTGTGCGAGGGCCTGCGCCTGCACCCGATCAGCACCTTCCGCTACACCCGTGAAGTGATCCTGCCGGCGGTGGCCGCAGGGGCCGAGCGCGGCGGCCGCGACATGACGGCCTTTGACCTGATCGGCGCGCCCTTCATGGCCGTGGGTAAAAATGAGGAAGAAGTCGAGAAGGCCAAGAATGCGCTGCGTAAGCAAATCGCCTTCTATGCCTCGACCCGGTCCTACCACACCGTGCTCGATCACCACGGCTGGGACGGCCTGGGCATGAAGCTGCACGCGCTGTCGCTGGCCAACAAGTGGGCCGAGATGCCGGCCCTGATCACCGAC
>JAHRWT010000105.1 GCA_019105045.1 Sterolibacterium sp. | reverse complement strand
GCTGGTTGCCACTGCAGCGGGCGTGCTCGCCTGGAGCCTGGGAGAAAGCATTTTCAAGCGCAAGGCCTCGATGCTCGGCGCTGCCTCGGGTGCCATTGCGGGTCTGGTGGCCATTACGCCGGCATGCGGCAGCGTCGCACCCATCGGCGCCATCGCCATCGGTTTTCTGGCGGGTCTGCTGTGCCTTTGGGCCGTTCATTCGCTCAAGCGCATGCTGGGCGCCGATGATTCGCTGGACGTGTTCGGCATCCATGGCATGGGTGGGATCCTCGGCGCCATGTTGACGGGTGTGTTCACCGCACCTTCGCTGGGCGGCACCGGCGCAGCGGATTTCTCCATCGTTCGCCAGGTGCTGGTGCAGGTGGAAGGCATCGCGATCACCATCGTTTGGTCAGGCGTGGTGGCCTTCCTTGTCTTCAAGCTGGTGGATATGACGATCGGCCTGCGGGTGAGCGAAGATGACGAACGGGTCGGGCTGGACGTGACGAGCCACGGAGAATCCGCCTATAACGGGTAGCGTGAAGGAAATCCGCGTAGGTTAGGCGTCAGCCCGACAGAGGCAGCAGGATCATTGTCTGGTTGAAGCCCGATCTACCCAATTTTCGGGGCTCCTTCTGTGGAATTGCCGTCTGTGGAGGGCGGCGGCTTTGCGCGAATCATGTTCTGGATGCAACAAACCGGCCAGGAAAGGCTCAGGTTTCCTGGCAGCGCGGGGCGGGATGCCACAGTGATGCGCGTCGATGGGATTTGACTCGGGCGAAAGGCCAAAAACCTTGCTGGCATGGGCTTTTGTGGAAAAACTCCATCCAGATTGATCCAGAACGATGCAAATTGGAGCATAATCAGTGGCTTTCTCACTCCGGTTTTTGTGTAGTTGCTTTTTCCATGTACGTATGAGGATGCTGACTTGAAGATACTAGTCCCCGTAAAGCGTGTGGTGGATTTCAACGTCAAGGTGCGCGTCAAGGCTGACGGCACCGGTGTTGATCTGGCCAACGTCAAGATGTCCGTCAATCCCTTTGATGAAATCGCCATCGAAGAAGCCGTGCGCCTCAAGGAAGCCGGCATCGCCACTGAAGTCATCGCCGTCAGCTGCGGCGTGACGGCTTGCCAGGAAACTCTGCGCACCGCCATGGCCATTGGCGCCGATCGCGGCATTCTGGTGGAAACCGATGCCGACCTGCAGCCGCTGGCTGTGGCCAAGCTGATCAAGGCCGTGGCCGACAAGGAACAGCCGCAACTGGTGATCTTTGGCAAGCAGGCCATCGATGATGACGCCAACCAGACCGGCCAAATGTTCGCCGCCCTGGCGGGTTGGGCACAGGCCACTTTCGCTTCCAAGGTGGTGATTGCCGATGGCAAGGCCACGGTCACCCGCGAAATCGACGGTGGTGCCGAAACTCTGGAGCTCAAGCTGCCGGTAGTGATCACCACGGATCTGCGCCTGAACGAGCCGCGTTATGCCACGCTGCCCAACATCATGAAGGCCAAGAAAAAGCCGCTGGATACGCTCAAGCCGGCCGATCTGGGTGTTGATGTGACGCCGCGCCTGACCACGCTCAAAGTGGCCGAACCGGCCAAGCGCGGTGCCGGCGTGAAAGTGGCCGACGTCAAGGAACTGGTCAACAAACTCAAGAACGAAGCGAAGGTGATCTGATGGCTATCCTGGTTATTGCTGAACACAACAATGCCGCGATCAATGGCGCAACGCTCAATACCGTTGCCGCTGCACAGAAGATCGGCGGCGAAATCCACGTGCTGGTGGCCGGTGCCGCTTGCGCCGATGCCGCTGCGGCGGCCGCAAAAATCGCGGGTGTCGCCAAGGTCAAAGTGGCCGACAACGCCATCTATGCCGAGCAAACCGCCGAGAACGTCGCCGCCCTGGTGGTGGCCAATGCTGCCGGCTACAGCCATATCCTGGCGCCGGCTACGGTGACCGGCAAGAACATGCTGCCGCGTGTGGCCGCTCTTCTGGATGTGGCACAGATTTCGGAAATCACGGCCGTTGAATCCGCCGATACTTTTGTGCGTCCGACCTACGCCGGTAACGCCATGGCGACCGTCAAGAGCGCGGATGCGGTCAAGGTCATCACCGTGCGCAGCACCGGCTTTGATGCCGTGGTGGCCGAAGGCGGCAGCGGTGCGGTTGAAGCCATTGCGGCGGCGGCTGACATGGCTCTGTCCAAGGTCATTGGCCGTGAAATCGTGAAAAGCGCGCGTCCTGAACTGGGTGCAGCCAAGATCGTCGTGTCCGGCGGTCGCGGCATGGGCTCGGCCGAAAACTACAAGAGTGTGCTGGAACCTTTGGCCGACAAGCTCAATGCCGCGCTGGGCGCTTCGCGCGCGGCGGTTGATGCCGGCTACGTGCCCAACGATTATCAAGTCGGCCAGACCGGCAAGATCGTCGCTCCCCAGCTGTATATCGCCGTCGGCATTTCCGGTGCCATCCAGCATCTGGCCGGGATGAAGGACAGCAAGGTGATCGTTGCCATCAACAAGGATCCCGATGCGCCGATCTTCCAGGTGGCCGACTATGGTCTGGTGGCGGATCTGTTTACCGCTGTGCCGGAGCTTTTGGCGGAAATCGGCTGATTGATTGCTGCAACAAGGAAGTAAGCATACCTGTTCAATCGGGTGTGCCAAAAACAAACCGGGAGCAGGTCGTCAGACTGCTCCCGGTTTGTTTTTGCGCAAGAAGCCCGGCAGGCTGCGTGCTATGCTTTGCCGGCGTTGTCCGGACGTGCCTGTGCCGTCTGGCGGCGAGCGGAATCACAGAAGCCCTGTGTCAATCGTTTTGCTGTATTCCTTCTGCGGATTTTTTGCGGGGGATACGCTGTTGTCCGCACCTGCAAGGATGCGACCATTGGCAAGGCAACAAGACGTTGCACGCCTCATCCGCATCCTCCGCAGCGCTTTGCGTACTGTAGCGCTTCGTGCAGGGCATCCTCAAATGAAGTGAAATTCGCAGGATTTGACTCGATACTCATCGAAGCTAGAAAGGAAGAAACATGGCTGAATATCTTGCTCCTCTGAAAGATATGCGCTTTGTGTTGCAGACGCTTGCCGATTTTGATGCCATTGCCCGCTTGCCGGGCTATGAGGAGTTTGCCGGCGACATGGCTGATGCCGTGCTTGATGCGTCGGCAAAGTTCTCGACCGAAGTGCTTTCGCCCCTGAATGTTGCCGGCGACCGCGCTGGTATCCGCTGGGAGCCTGAGGCGGGTGGGCGGGTGCGCATGGCAGAAGGTTTTCGGGAGGCTTATCAGCAGTTCATCGACGCTGGCTGGAATGGCTATTCTGCCGATCCGCAGCATGGCGGGCAGGGTTTGCCCAAGCTGCTCGGCGCGGCTGTCCAGGAAATGTGGATGGCGGCCAATCTGTCGTTTTCCCTGTGTCCGCTGCTGACTTCAGGCGCAATCGAAGCGCTGGAACTGAGCGGTTCGGCGGCTCTGAAAGCACAGTACTTGCCCAACATGGTCCATGGCCGCTGGACGGGCACCATGAACCTCACCGAGCCGCAGGCCGGCTCGGATCTGGCGGCCATTCGTAGCCGGGCCGTGCCGCAGGAGGATGGCACTTACAGGATTTTCGGCCAGAAGATTTTCATTACCTACGGCGATCACGACATGAGCGAGAACATCATCCATCTGGTGCTGGCGCGCACACCGGATGCGCCGCCGGGGGTGAAAGGCATTTCGCTGTTCGTCGTGCCGAAGTTTCTGGTCAATACCGACGGTTCGCTGGGCGCGCGCAATGATGCCTACTGCGTATCGGTCGAACACAAGCTGGGCATCCATGCCTGTCCGACCTGCGTGATGGCCTTTGGTGATGCCGGCAATTTCGGTGGAGGCGCGATCGGCTATCTGGTGGGGGAGGAGAATGCCGGTCTCAAATACATGTTTGTCATGATGAATGCAGCGCGTTTTTCTGTTGGCCTGGAGGGCCTCGGCATTGCCGAACGTGCCTGGCAGCGGGCATTGCTCTATGCCCGGGAGCGTATACAGGGGCGGGATATCAGTGGTCGTCTGCCGGGCAATGTGAGTATTTCCAGGCACCCTGATGTGCGCCGCATGTTGATGCTGATGAAATCGCAGGTTGAAGCCATGCGGGCGCTGGGTTATTGCGTTGCCGCCTGGCAGGATCAGGCCCTGCGGGCCAGCGATGGCGAAACGAGAGCGCGTTATCAGGCGCTGGTCGATCTGATGATTCCTGTCGTCAAGGGCTGGCTGACCGAAACTGCCAATGAAGTCGCCTATCTGGGCGTGCAAGTGCATGGCGGTATGGGGTTCATCGAGGAAACCGGTGCGGCGCAGGACATGCGTGATGCGCGCATCACGACCATCTATGAAGGGACGACCGGCATCCAGGCCAGCGACTTGATCGGCCGCAAGATCGCCCGTGAAGGTGGGACCACAATCAAGACCGTGATCGCTCAGATGCGCCTCACCGAAGCCGAACTGAAGCAGACCGGTGGGCAGCCCCAGGCCATCGGCGAAGCGCTGGGGCAGGGTATTGACGCTGTCGAGCGCAGTGTGGCCCATATCCTTGCGGGCTATAGCGAGGATATCGCTGCTGTTTCCGTCGACGCCGTGCCCTTCCTCAAGCTGATGGGTATCGTCTGCGGTGGCTGGCAGATGGGCCGCGCTGCGCTCGTCGCCCAGGCCGCAATCGCGGCCGGCAACGCCGATGCCTTCTATCCGGCCAAGATCGTCAGCGCGCGTTTTTTCGCCGACCATGTGCTGGCAACCGCACCAGGGCTGGCGCAGATCGTGGTCAACGGCGGCGCTTCGGCGCTGGCGATGGCTGAGGAAATGCTTTGATGCACTGTGTCTGAAGAGGCAGCAGCGCAGCGGAAAGAATGGCCTCTGCAATAGAATGGGCGGCTGTATGAGCAAAGGCATGAACATGGATTTTTCCAGTCAGAGCACCAAGGCGCGAGACATGGCGCGGGCGATGGTGGCCGGGTTTGATCGGCACTATCGTTTGTTTCGCCGTTGTTCGGCGCGCGCCAAGGAGCTGTTCGATGCGGCAGACTGGCCGGGGATACAGGATTCGGTACGCGAACGCATCGCCTTTTACGATGAACGCGTCAATGAAACGGTGCTGCGCATGCAGCGCGAGTTCAAGGCGCTGGATGATGATGACAACATCTGGCGCATGGCCAAGCTGGAATTCATCGACCTGCTGCTCGACCACAAGCAGCCCGAGCTGGCCGAGACTTTCTTCAATTCAGTGTTCTGCCGCATCCTGTACCGCACCTATTTCAACAATGATTTCATCTTCGTGCGGCCGGCGGTGTCGACGGAATATCTGGAATCCGAGCAGCCGGTCTATCGCAGCTACTACCCTCATGCGCACGAAGAAGGTTTTCGCGGGGTGATCGGCAGCATCCTGCAGGATTTTGGCTGGCAGCGCCCGTTCGCCGACATGGCGCGCGATGTCGATCACATCTGCCGGGCGATCGAGCGGCATCTGGGGGAGTGGCCCGAGCCGGAATACAACCTGCAGGTACAGGTGCTGCGCTCGGCTTTCTATCGCAACAAGGCAGCCTACATCATCGGCCGGGCGGTCAATGGCGCCAATGAATATCCCTTCGCCATGCCGGTGCTGCATTCAGCCGCAGGTGAGCTGTACGTCGATACCATCCTGCTGGATGCCTGGCGCATCGGTACGCTGTTTTCCCTGTCACGCGCCTATTTTCTGGCGGATATGGACGTGCCTGCGGCCTATGTGCAGTTTCTGCGTGACATCATGCCCTACAAGCCGCGCTCCGAGCTGTACACCATGCTGGGCCTGGGCAAGCAGGGCAAGACGACTTTCTTCCGTGACCTGATCGCCCATCTGCGTCATTCCCAGGATCAGTTCATCATCGCGCCGGGCATCCGTGGTCTGGTCATGCTGGTGTTTACCCTGCCGTCCTATCCTTACGTGTTCAAGTTGATCAAGGATGTCTTCGGCAGTTCCAAGGAGGTTGATCACGCCACCGTGCGGCGCAAATATCAGCTGGTCAAGCAGGTTGATCGAGTCGGGCGCATGGCGGATACGCTGGAGTTTTCCTATGCGGCCTTGCCCAAGGCGCGTTTTTCGCAGGAGCTGCTCGATGAACTGCGCCAGCTGGCACCTTCGCTGATCGAGGAGGATGGCGAATATATCGTCATCAAGCATCTGTACATCGAACGGCGCATGCAGCCGCTCAATATGTATCTGGAAAAAGCCGAGCGCGAAGGACGGGAGGATCGCATCGAACATGCCGTGCGCGAATACGGCAATGCCATCCGCGAGCTGGCCATCGCCAACATCTTTCCCGGCGACATGCTGTGGAAGAACTTTGGCGTGACGCGCTATGGCCGGGTGGTGTTCTACGACTACGACGAAATCGAATACATGACGGATTGCAATTTCCGGCGTATTCCGCCCGCGCCCTATCCTGAGCTGGAAATGTCCGGCGAGGTCTGGTATTCGGTGTCGCGCAACGATGTCTTTCCCGAGGAGTTTTCCACTTTCCTGCTGACTTCGCCGCGCATCCGTGCTGCCTTCATGCGCCATCACCCGGACTTGTTCGATGCGGCCTTCTGGCAGGAAACCAAGGCGGAAATCAGCCGGGGTCTGGTCAAGGATTTCTATCCCTATCCCGAGGACATGCGGTTTGCTCATGTCCATGAAACAGATGCGCATATCCGCCAGGATGAAAGCGCACAGGCATGAGCCGGCTGATCCTGTTCAACAAGCCGCATGGCGTACTGACGCAATTTACCGCAGTCGATGGCCGGGCAACCTTGAAGGACTATATTCCGCTGCCGGGCGTCTATGCCGCCGGACGGCTGGATGCGGACAGCGAAGGTTTGCTGCTGCTGACCGATGATGGCCGCCTGCAAAGCCGCATTGCCGATCCGCGCCACAAGCTGCCGAAAATCTATTGGGCACAGGTGGAAGGCGTACCGGATGAAACGGCTTTGCAGCGCATGGCACATGGCCTGGATTTGGGTGATTTTCATACGCGTCCCTGCCGCGTGCGTCTGATCGATGAGCCGCAGGGACTCTGGCCGCGCGATCCGCCCATTCGTTATCGCAAGGCAATTCCCACACAATGGCTGGCGATCGAACTGCGCGAAGGCAAGAACCGCCAGGTGCGGCGCATGACGGCGAAGATCGGTCATCCCACGCTGCGCCTGATCCGCTGGGCGATTGGTGAGTGGACGCTGGCTGGCCTGGCGCCGGGTCAATGGCGTCAGGCAGCGGAGGGTATTTCCTGATGCCGGCTTTGGGCATTGCCGCCATCGGCGCTACACCTTGTTTTCCTGTATGAAAGTAATATCGGGTTGTTGCTTGTTCCCGATCTCTTTGTCGGAGTTTTCATGAAGCTGCAGCCTGTCTTGTTTGTCCTGTCGTTTGCGTTGTGGGCCATGCTGATCCCGAGCCTGGCGCGGGCCGATGGTACGGTTGCACCGCAACGCTTGCACGAACTCAATGCTGGCATTCATCGCATTCATGCGGAAATTGCCAATACCCCGGCCATGCGCAACCGTGGCCTGATGTTCCGCGAGCAGTTGGCCAGCAATCAGGGGATGCTGTTTGTCTTTGCGCAGCCGGGCGTGCAATGCATGTGGATGCGCAATACCCTGATTCCGCTTTCAGTGGCCTTCATCGATGCTCAGGGCCGCATCATCAATATCGAGGAAATGCAGCCCAGAACCGAGAATGAACACTGTGCCGGGCAGGCTGCCAAATATGCGCTGGAGATGCCGGGCGGCTGGTTTGCCAGTCGGGGAGTGGGAAGCGGTATGCGGATCGGCGGGATCGAAAGCGCCCCAGAGGGCTTTTGAAAACCACGGAGAATGGCCGGTTTGCCCGATAGGCAGCGGATTTTTCGCTCTTTTTACTGGCCGGGCACAAGATGAAAATACAAGCAAAATACAAGTAAACAGTTGAGGTAAGGATGGTTTTCCTGTATATTCCGCAGATTTTCCAAATCCGGATAATGAAGGAAACGTAATGGTAGTCATCCGCCTTGCCCGCAGTGGTTCCAAGAAGCGCCCTTTCTACAACATGGTTGTTGCTGAATCACGCAATCGTCGTGATGGCCGTTTCGTTGAGCGCATCGGTTATTACAACCCGGTTGCGGGCGAAAACGAGCAGGGTTTGCGCGTTGATGCCGAGCGTCTGGCCTACTGGCAGGGTCAGGGCGCCCAGTTGTCGCCGACTGTTGCCCGTCTGGTCAAGAAAACCGCTGCTGCCTGAGCGCTGAAATGGCTGGACGTTTCGGCGTCCGTCTGTTGCGCCGCACGGTCTTCAGCTTTTGCGGTGAATGAGCCATGTCGGACATGGTGGTTCTCGGTCGGCTAGGTGAGGCATATAGCCTGCGCGGCTGGATTCGAGTGCATTTCTTCAGCGAACAGGCCGATGCCTTTGGCGACATGCCACAATGGTGGCTTGCGCAAAGTGCAGATGAACGTGCCGTGCAAGCAGCGCATTCGGTGCGCTCGGCGCACGCAGTGGGTTCATCCTCGCAGTGGCAGCCGCATGAATTGTCAGCGCTCAAGCCACACGGCAAGGGGTATGTGGCCAAGTTCGCCGGCATTGATGACAGAACGGCTGCCGAAGCAATCGAAGGCTGTTTTGTTGGTGCGCCACGCGCGGTTTTGCCGGAGACGACCGGCGATGAATATTACTGGGTCGATCTGCTCGATCTGGACGTGGTGAATGAGGAAGGCGCAAGGCTGGGCCGAGTGGCCGAGCTGATGCGCAGCGGCGCACATGAAATTTTGTGTGTCAGGAATGAAAGCGGTCAGGAGCGGTTGTTGCCGTTCGTGGCGGCGGTGGTCAAGGAAGTGGATCGCGGGCAGCGGATGATTCGTGTTGCCTGGGGTGTGGATTGGTAAGCATGTCCGCCCCGGACAACGCAGTGCCGACAGCGCACGGGATACCAGCAAACGGTATCGACGGAGTCGGGCATGGGCTTGATTTCGATGTGATTACGCTGTTTCCGGAGATGTTTTCGGCGCTGACGCAGTCAGGTATTGCGCGTCGTGCGCTGGAGCGTGGTTTGTGGCAGTTGAATTGCTGGAATCCGCGTGACTATGCCACTGACAATTACCGTAGTGTCGATGACAGACCTTACGGTGGTGGCCCGGGTATGGTGATGTTGCCGCAGCCGCTGGAGGCAGCGATTGCGGCTGCTCAGGCAAGGCAGCACGCCTGGGCAGCCGACTTGCCGGGCAGGCCAGGCAGGAGGAAGGTGATTTATTTTTCGCCCCAGGGGCGCTTGCTGGATCATGCCTATGTGCAGGATCTGGCGCAGGGGCCCGGTGCGATTCTGCTTTGCGGGCGTTATGAAGGTATCGACGAGCGGGTCATTGAACGTTGTGTTGATGAAGAAGTTTCCCTTGGGGACTTTGTCCTGTCAGGGGGGGAAATTGCCGCACTGGCATTGATTGATGCTGCTGTCCGGCAATTGCCCGGCGCGTTGAATGACAGCGCATCGGCGCAGGAAGACTCCTTCGCCACGGGTTTGCTGGACTGTCCGCATTACACGCGACCGGAGGTTTATGAAGGAATGCAGGTGCCGGATGTGCTGTTGTCCGGCAATCATGAGAAAATTCGTCGCTGGCGTCTGAAGCAGGCACTGGGGCGGACCTGGCGGCGACGGCCGGAGCTCATCGAGCAGCGGCGGCTCAGTCGCGAGGAAGCAGGACTGCTGGCGGAGTTTCAGCAGGAATGCGGGTTGTAACTGCATGGGGGACTGCAATGTCGTCGCGCAGTCGTCAAGCAGTGAGTAGTGAGTAGTCGGCAGTAAGCAGCAAATGTTGTTGGCAGTTCCCAAAAATAGAGCGCACATCAGCGTCAGCCGCTTGCGGTTCGCTGCTCTGGGCGAACGGCCTCAGGCCATGTGATTGAAGAAATGGAGTAACAAATGAATCTGATTGCACAACTCGAAGCCGAGGAAATTGCGCGCCTTGGCAAGAATATCCCTGAATTTGCACCGGGTGATACGGTCGTTGTTCAGGTAAAGGTCAAGGAAGGCGAGCGTGAGCGTGTTCAGGCCTATGAAGGCGTGGTCATCGCCAAGCGCAACCGGGGTCTCAATTCAAGTTTCATCGTGCGCAAGATTTCTGCCGGTGAAGGTGTCGAGCGGACTTTCCAGACCTATTCGCCGTTGATCGGCAACATTGAAGTCAAGCGTCGTGGCGATGTGCGCCGCGCCAAGCTGTATTATCTGCGTGAGCGCTCCGGCAAGTCGGCACGCATCAAGGAAAAGCTGGTCAGCCGCAGCAAGAAGACGGCGACCGAAGCCTGATTTTCCCGGTTTTGCCCAATAAAAAACGGAGCCTTGCGCTCCGTTTTTTATTGGCTGATGACAACATGAGAAAGGGCAGACAGGGAGTTGGCCTGTCTGCGAGTGTGGATCAGGCCTGGGTTCTTTTGTCCTTTTCGATCAGGGCATAGGCCGAATGGTTGTGGATGGATTCGAAGTTTTCCGATTCCACCACATAGACATCGATGCGTGGGTCAGCATTCAGGACACCGGCGACATCGCGCACCATGTCTTCGACGAATTTCGGGTTGTCGTAAGCGCGTTCGGTGACGTATTTTTCGTCCGGACGCTTGAGCAGACCGAAGAGCTCGCAGGATGCCTGGCTTTCGGCCATCTGGATGATTTCCTCGATCCAGACCAGTTCATTGGTGGTGACCGTGATGGTGACGTGAGAACGTTGATTGTGGGCGCCACGTTCGGAAATTTTCTTCGAACAGGGGCACAGGCTGGTGACCGGGACGACGACACGCGTCGATTGAACATAGCTGCCATCGGGTTGGATGGCGCCGATCAAGGTGACCTGGTAATCCATCAGGCTGCGCACGCCGGAAATCGGCGCGGCCTTGTCAACAAAATAAGGGAAATGCATTTCGACATGGCCCGTCTGGGCTTCCAGACGGGAGACCATGCTGCGCAACATGGTTTCGAAATTTTCGACGGAAAACTCGCGTTCGTTGCTGTTGAGCAACTCAACGAAGCGTGACATGTGGGTGCCCTTGAAATTATGCGGCAGACCGACATACATGTTGAATTCGGCGATGGTGTGCCGCACACCGTGATTCTTGTCGAGCACCTTGACCGGGTGACGGATGCTCTTGATGCCGACCTTGTTGATCGGAATGGCGCGGGTATCGGTACTACCCTGGACGTCTGCAATAGCCATGATATTGAGATCTCTGTTGTTCATGTGGCGTGCTCCTGGAAGCAGGAAAAGTGTTTCCCGTGCAAATCAGGAGCAGTTTATCAAATCCGACAAAATTGCTCAACTATTATCTGTCGGCACCTAAACTGGGTTTTGTGTGTGGCAACCCGCTGCGGCCAGCCAGGTCTGGATACTGTTGCTGATACCCTGGGCGTCGAGGCCCAGCTGGCCGAGCAGTGCGGTGCAGTCGCCATGATCAATGAAACGGTCCGGCAGACCCAGCCGCAGCAGGGGCGTGCTGATGCCTGCCTGTGCCAGATGGCGGGCGATTTCACTGCCGGCGCCACCGATGATGCTGTTTTCTTCGATGCTGACCAGCAGCGTGTGATTGGCTGCCAGGCTGTGCAGCAGGTCGGTATCCAGTGGTTTGACGAAGCGCATGTTGGCGACTGTCGCATCCAGTTGTTCCGCCGCTGCCAGGGCCGGCGCCAGCATGCTGCCGAAAGCCAGCAGGGCAACGCGGGGAGCTGTTTCGGGCTGCTTGCTGTGGCGGTGGATTTCGCCTTTGCCGATGGGCAGGGCCGTCAGCTTGTCATCAACGGCAACGCCGGGGCCACTGCCGCGCGGATAACGCACGGCACTGGGACCGTCATGCTGATAAGCCGTGGTCAGCATGTCGCGGCATTCCTGCTCATCACTGGGGGTCATCACCAGCATGTTGGGTATGCAGGTGAGGAAGGACAGATCGAAAGCGCCATTGTGCGTGGCGCCATCCGCGCCGACCAGCCCGCCCCGGTCGATGGCCAGCACGACCGGCAGTTCCTGCAGGGCGACATCATGAATCAGCTGGTCGTAGGCGCGTTGCAGAAAAGTCGAATAGATCGCCACCACGGGTTTCATGCCTTCGCAGGCCAGACCGGCGGCAAAGGTCAGCGCGTGCTGTTCGGCGATGCCGACATCGTGATAGCGCTGGGGATATTCACAGGCAAAGCGGCTCAGACCCGAGCCTTCACACATGGCGGGCGTGATGCCGATCAGGCGTTCGTCCTGCGCGGCCATGTCGCACAGCCAGTCGCCGAAGATCTTGGTATAGCTGGGCTTGCTGCCGCTGGCTGGCTGGATGCCGCCAGTGCAGTCGAACTTGGCCACGCCGTGATAGAGCACGGGATCGGCTTCGGCCAGCTTGTAGCCCTGGCCCTTGCGGGTGACGATGTGGAGAAATTGCGGGCCGTCCAGCTCGCGTAGATTCTGCAGGGTGGGAATCAGCGAATCGAGATCATGGCCGTCGATGGGGCCGATGTAGTTGAAGCCCAGTTCCTCGAACATCGTGCCGGGCACCACCATGCCCTTGACATGTTCTTCGGCGCGGCGTGCCAGTTCCAGCACCGAAGGCACCAGCGAGAGCACTTTTTCACCCGCGCGACGGGCGGCGTTGAAGGTCTGGCCGGAGAGCAGGCGGGCCAGATATTTGTTCAGCGCACCGACCGGCGGTGAGATCGACATGTCGTTGTCGTTGAGGATGACCAGCAGGTTGGCGTCGATCACGCCGGCGTTGTTGAGCGCTTCGAATGCCTGGCCGGCCGACATTGCGCCATCACCGATGATGGCCACCACATTGCGCGATTCCTGCTTGTTGCGGGCGGCCACGGCCATGCCCAGCGCGGCGGAAATCGACGTCGAGGAATGACCGACGCCAAAGGTGTCATAGGGACTTTCGCAACGGCGGGGAAAGCCGGACACGCCATCCTGCATGCGCAGGCGGGCCATGCCTGCGCGGCGGCCGGTGATGATCTTGTGGGTGTAGGTCTGATGGCCGACATCCCAGACCAGGCGGTCTTCCGGCGTGTTGTAGACGTAGTGCAGCGCCAGCGTGAGTTCCACCGTACCCAGGTTGGATGACAGGTGGCCGCCGGTCTGGGCGACCGATTCGATCAGGAAGTCGCGCAGTTCCTGGGCGAGTCGGGGCAGCTCGGCGGGCGCAAGCTGGCGCAGGTCGGCGGGGCTGGCAATGGTGTCGAGAAGCGGGGTGCTGGACATGATGGTGTTGCAAGAATCCTGCGGACAAGAAGTCATGGTAATGGGGGACAGGCAATCGTCATTCAGAAATGACGGTTGCAGATGTAATCCGTCAGTTCATTCAGGCGGCGTGCCCGATCGCCGAAATGGCTCAAGGTGGTGTGGGCTTCGGCACGCAATTCGGCGGCCTTCTCCCTGGCTTGAGACAGGCCCAGCAGGCTGACATAGGTCG
The DNA here is from genome assembly GCA_019105045.1 of Sterolibacterium sp. GTDB lineage: Bacteria > Pseudomonadota > Gammaproteobacteria > Burkholderiales > Rhodocyclaceae > Sterolibacterium. The sequence goes on along the minus strand of JAHRWT010000105.1, from coordinate 53,278 downwards.
GCTTGTTGTTGGCGGCGTCCTTGCCGGCGGTCTTGCCGAGCGTGGCGGTATCGGCTTCGCTGTCGAGAATGTCATCAACGATCTGGAACAGCAGGCCGACGCGTTTGGCGTAGTGATCCAGTCGTTGCTGGTCAGCGCTGGCCAGCGGCTGGCCACAGGCCGCGCCGAGCAGCACCGCAGCACGGATCAGGGCGCCGGTCTTGTGGATATGCATGAATTCGAGTTCGGCCAGACTGAGTTGCTGGTCGACCGCTGCCAGATCGATGGCCTGGCCGCCGGCCATGCCGCGCGAGCCGGCAGCCTGGGCCAGCAGGTGCAGCATTTCAAGCTGGCGGGCGGCGGCCGGTGTGTCAGCGTTGGGCGGCTGTTCGGCCAGTACCTGGAAGGCCAGGGACTGCAGGGCGTCGCCAACCAGCAAGGCGGTTGCTTCGTCGAATTCGACATGGCAAGTGGGCTTGCCACGGCGCAGGACGTCATCATCCATGCAGGGCAGATCGTCATGCACCAAGGAGTACACGTGGATCAGCTCCAGCGCAGCCGCACTGCGATCGAGCGCGGCCGGATCGGCCTGGCACAGTGCGCCTGCTGCATGGCAGAGCAGGGGGCGGATGCGCTTGCCGCCCCCCAGCGCAACGTAGCGCATGGCTTGATGCAGGCGTTGCGGCGCAATGTCAGCCGCCGGCAGCAGGCGCTCGAGCGTCTCTTCGCTGCGTTGCTGCATGGCAGCCATCCAGGTGGAAAAATCCATATCAAGCCAGGTCGAGTTCGGTTGTGTTGGGCCGGGGTGAATCAGGGCGCGTCCGCAGCGTGCGGGAGTTCAGGGATGCAGATGTTCAGAAATTCAGAAATTCAGAGGCTGAGGCTGGACAGTCGGTGTTGCACGGCAGCATGGGTGTTTGCTGAGATGCGCTTGGTGCTTGGTGCTTGATGTGGCCTCAGAGCGGGTCTGCACGGGAGGTTGCATCATGTGAATCGGCAAGCTGGCGCAGGACACCATTTTCCAGCGCCTGCAGCTTGCGTTCAGCCCCATCCAGCGTGGTCTGGCAGTACTTGAGCAAGGTGATGCCGCGCTCGTAGGCAGCCAGGGATTTTTCCAGGGGCAGCTGTCCGCTTTCCATGGTCTGGACGATGCCTTCAAGCTCTTCCAGCGCCGCTTCGAAAGAGGTGGGTGGCGTGTCGGCAGCTGCCTGGGCGGAAGATGAGGCAGAGGCGGGTGGGGATTTGGCCATACGGGTAGGGTATCGGGCTGTGCATCGAGTATCTGCAACCGTTCTGCTGCTGTTTGGCAACAGCAACAATGCGGCAGAGTGCGGCAGAATGCGCCGGCCCCGATGAAAGTCTTGGGAAAAGGCGGAAAAATAACGCATTTCAGCCATGCTGGTCAAACTTCTGGGTGGTCACGGCCCATGCGCTGCTCGTTGCTGGCACGTGTTCTCTGATTCCCGCTAGAATCTCCGTTTCACGATTTTGACTATGGGAAGCCTTGATGAGCCGCATGAGCAGTAAAGATGATGCCCCCAGTTTTCAGGAAATCATCCTGCGTTTGCAGACATTCTGGGGTGAGCATGGCTGCGTGTTGCTGCAGCCTTACGACATCGAGGTTGGCGCCGGGACCTTCCATACGGCGACGTTCCTGCGCGCGCTGGGGCCGGAGCCCTGGAAAGCGGCCTATGTCCAGCCTTCACGGCGGCCCAAGGACGGGCGCTATGGCGAGAATCCCAATCGCCTGCAACACTATTATCAATATCAGGTGGTGCTGAAACCCTCACCGGCCAATATTCAGGAGCTCTACCTGGATTCCCTGAAGGCGCTGGGCATCAATACGGCAGAACATGACATCCGTTTCGTCGAGGATGACTGGGAATCACCCACCCTGGGTGCTTGGGGGCTGGGCTGGGAAGTCTGGCTGAATGGCATGGAAGTCACGCAATTCACCTATTTTCAGGAAGTCGGTTCCCTGGTCTGCCGTCCGGTGCTGGGTGAGATCACCTATGGCATCGAGCGGCTGGCAATGTACCTGCAGGGCGTGGAAAACGTTTTCGATCTGGTATGGACGCCCGGCGTGACCTATGGCGATGTCTATCACCAGAATGAAGTGGAGCAGTCGAAATACAACTTCGAACATGCCGATGTCGACTGGCTGTTTGCCCAGTTCGGCAAGTTCGAGTCGGAAGCCCAGCGCCTGATGCAGCTGGGCTTGCCGTTGCCGGGCTTCGAAATGGTGATGAAATGTTCGCACACCTTCAATCTGCTGGATGCGCGGGGCGCCATTTCGGTGACTGAGCGTGCCGCCTACATCGGCCGCGTGCGTGCGCTGGCGCGGGAAGTGGCCCAGGCTTACTACGATTCACGCGAGCGGCTGGGCTTTCCGATGTGCAGGGATGGGCAATCTGCGGCGGTGGAGGTGTCGGCATGAAAGACATGTTGCTGGTCGAGTTGCTGACCGAAGAATTGCCGCCAAAATCGCTTGCCCGTCTGGCCCAGGCATTTCATGAACAGCTGCATGCCCAGTTGCTGGCGGCGGGCTTCATTGAGGCGCAGGAAGCCGGCCGCTGGCTGGCCACACCCCGTCGTCTGGCCGTGCAGTTCGAGCAGGTGCAGGCCGCCCAGCCGGATCGCGTGATCGAACGCAAGGGGCCGGCGGTGGTCAGTGGTCTGGAGGACAACGGCCAGCCCAGCAAGGCCCTGCAGGGGTTCATGCGCTCGGCCGGGGTGAGCTTCGAGCAGCTGGAACGCACGCATGATGGCAAGGCAGAATATTTCGTGGCCCGCCAGCACAAGGCGGGCGAGGCGCTCGATCTGCATCTGGCAACCATGGTCGAGGCGGCATTGAAGAAGCTGCCGGTGGCCAAGCTGATGCGCTGGGGCGCGGGCGAGGCGCAGTTCGTGCGGCCGGTGCATCGTCTGTTGATGCTGCATGGCTCACGCGTCGTGCCGGGCAACGTGCTCGGGCTGACTGCCGGCAATGTCACGCGGGGTCATCGGTTCATGAGCGCGGGCGAGATCGTCATTGCGAACGCTGCCGACTATGTCGATACGCTGCGCGATACCGGCAAGGTGATTGCCGATTTCGCCGAGCGGCGCGAGATGATACGCACGCAATTGCAGCAGGCGGCGGGCGGGCTGCAGTGTCTGGAAGATGCCGCCTTGCTCGATGAAGTGACTGCGCTGGTCGAGTATCCGGCCGTCTATGCCGCCAGTTTCGAGGCCGAATATCTGGCAGTGCCACAGGAATGTCTGATCCTGACCATGAAGGCCAACCAGAAATATTTCCCGCTGTTCGAGCAGGGCAAGCTGAGCAATCGTTTTCTGGTCGTCTCCAACATGGCGGTGGTCGATCCGACCCACATCATCGAAGGCAATGCCCGCGTGGTGCGGCCACGGCTGGCAGATGCCAAGTTCTTTTTCGAGACGGATCGCCGCCTGCCTCTGCAGCAGCGTGCGGCCGAACTGGGGCGGGTGATCTATCACAACAAGCTGGGTACGCAGCAGCAGCGTGTCGAACGCCTGGTGGCCATCGCCCGTCAGGTGGCGACTCTGCTACGCAGCGATGTGGCCCAGGCCGAGCGCGCGGCCCTGCTTTGCAAGGCTGATCTGACCAGCCTCATGGTGGGTGAATTCCCCGAGCTGCAAGGCACCATGGGGCGTTACTATGCGCTGCACGATGGCGAAGCCCAGGCGGTGGCGGACGCGATCGAAGCCCATTACCGGCCGCGTTATGCCGGTGATGCGCTGCCGCAGGGCAATGTGGCCTGCGCCGTGGCGCTGGCCGACAAGCTCGATGCGCTGGCCGGTCTATTCAGCATCGGCCAGATTCCAACCGGCGACAAGGATCCGTTCGGTCTGCGCCGTGCCGCCCTGGGGGTGCTGCGCATCCTGCTGGAAACGCCGCTGCCCTTGCCGCTGGATGAGCTGATCGGCACGGCCATGCAGCTCAATCGGGGCGATGCGGCGGCCGCCGGGCAACTTTTCGAATTCATGCTGGAACGCCTGCGTGGCTTGCTGCGCGATGCCGGCCATGCGGTGAATGCGGTCGATGCCGTGCTTGCCCTGAAACCGACACGCATCGATCTGGTCACAGCCAAGCTGGAAGCCGTGCGTGTTTTCAGCGCCTTGCCGGAAGCCGAGGCACTGGCTGTGGCCAACAAGCGCATTGTCAATATCCTGAAGAAATCTGCACTGGAGAGCCTGCCCGACGAGGCCGATGTCGCCTTGCTGCAGGCGCCGGCGGAAAAAGCTCTGTTCGAGCAGGTTGTCGCCATCACGCCGCACATCCGTTCGCTGGTGGCGGCCGAGGACTACACCGAGGCGCTGACCCAGCTGGCCGGTCTGCGAGCCGCTGTCGATCGGTTTTTTGAGGATGTCATGGTCATGGCCGAAGAAACCCTGATTCGCCAGAATCGTCTGGCCCTGCTCAAGCAACTGGCTGGGCTGATGAACCAGGTGGCCGATATTTCCCGGCTGTGAGGCCGCAGAAAAAAAGCAATGAAGCTTATCATTCTCGATCGCGATGGCGTCATCAATCATGACTCCGATCAGTTCATCAAGTCTCCTGATGAATGGCGGCCGATTCCCGGCAGCCTGGCGGCCATTGCCACCCTGACGCAATGGGGCTATCGGGTGATCGTGGCGACCAATCAATCCGGCATCGGCCGGGGATTGTTCGACATGGATACGCTGAACAGCATCCATGACAAGATGGTGAAAGCCGTTGCCCAGGAAGGCGGCCGCATCGATGCTGTGTTCTTCTGTCCCCATACCAACGGGGATCAGTGCGATTGCCGCAAACCCAAGCCCGGTATGCTGGAGGAAATTGCCAGCCGCTACAGCACCGAGCTGACCGGTGTTCCTGTCGTGGGCGATTCCTTGCGCGATCTGCAGGCCGCCGTGGCCGTTGGTGCGCAGCCGATACTGGTGCTGACCGGCAAGGGCAAGCAGACCGCCAATGACCCGGCTTTGCCGGCAGGTACGCCGATCCATCCCGATCTGGCCGCTGTCGTTGCCCGGCTCACGGCTTGAGTGACATGAACTATCTGCGCTCCATCGTCTTTCTGCTGGTGATGCTGGTGGTGACGCCGCCCTACGCCCTGCTGATGATCCTCTGCTTTCCCCTGCCGCACCGGCTGCGCCGTTACAGCGCCGTGCCCTGGGTGTATTTCACCATCTGGCTGATCAAGCACATGCTGGGCATCGATTACCGGGTGCTGGGGCGTGAGCACATGCCCGATGAGCCGATGGTGATCCTGGCCAAGCATCAGTCCGCCTGGGAAACCGTGGTGCTGCAACAGGTTTTTCCACTCGCTCTGTTTGTCTGGAAAAAGGAATTGCGTTGGCAGGTCCCTTTCTTCGGCTGGGCGCTGGCGGTGATTCCGATGATCGCCATCGACCGCCAGGCGGGCAAACACGCGCTGCGTGATCTGGTGCGCCAGGGCAAGCTGCGTCTGAGCCAGGGCTACCCGATCGTGATCTTTCCGGAAGGCACGCGCACCGAACCTGGCGAGCATCGCCCCTTCAAGAGTGGCGGCGCCCATCTGGCCGTCAAGAGCGGAGCAAGCGTATTGCCGGTGGCGCTGAATTCTGGTGAATACTGGGGGCGCAATGCTTTTTTCAAGACACCGGGTACGGTCACGGTCAGCATCGGCCCGGCGATTCCGACGACGGGCCGGCGCGTGAGTGAGGTCAATGCCCAGGCCGAAGCCTGGATCGAAGCCGAAATGGCCCGTATCAGTCCCCATCTGTATCGTCATGAAGCAGAACAAGTTACGTCGGCCACGGAGTCCGCAGCTCGCTCTGTGGCTTGACTCGGGCCGTCAGGCCGGGGCGGAACGCTGGCGTGATGGCATGCGTTTCGCCTTTCTGGGCGGTGAGCTGACGCTGTGCCTGACCGGCCAACATGACATGGCGACCTTGGAGGGCGATGTCCTGCATCTGCCTTTGCCACCGGCAGCCACGGCGCGACAAATCCAGGATGGTGTCGAAGCCTGGTTGCGTCAGGCAGCGGCCGAGCTGATTGTGGCCGGGCTGACACCGGCAAACCCGCACGCCAGGGCGGTCATGCCGCAATGGGCTTTTTCATTTGCTGCGCAGGCAGACTGGGTGCAACTGCATCCCGATGGTTCATTGCGTTTCAACTGGCGGCTGATTGAATTGCCGCGCGCTGAAATCAGCCGGATTGTTGCGGTTGCGGCGCTGACTTCGGCAAACCAGGGATCGGCGCAGGTGACGGCTGATCTCTGGGGAAATGAGCCCGCATCGCCATGAGTACGGAGTTGTTCCAGCAGCTTGCCTTGTTCCACGTGGCCGATGGTCGGCCGGGGCGAGTACTGCCAAACGCCGGAAAAAAACCGCCAGGATCGGACAGGCAGCGTCATCTGCAACTGGGCAGCCAGATCGTGAGTTACACCTTGCGTCAGGGACAGGGCCGGCGGCGGTTGTTCATGACGATTGATGAACGCGGTCTGATGGTCGGTGCGCCTGCCCGCACCTCGCTGGCCGAGATTGAGCGTTTCATCAAACGGCATGACGCATGGGTGCTGGAAAAACTTGCCGACTATACGGCACGCAATGCGCGCCGCCATCTGCTGATCCGCGATGGTTGCCGGCTGCCTTTGCTGGGAGGCGAGATCACCGTGCGCATTGCCTGCACGGCGGGCAGGATGCGTGCGCACTGGCAGGCAGACCATGTTCTGCTGGAAGTGCGGCCAGACACCGGCAGCGATGAACATGCGGCCATGCTGCAACGAGTCCTGCAGCGGCGTGCGCTGACCTTGTTTGCCGAACGTTGCAGTTATTATGCGGCGCAGATGGCGCGCACGCCACCGACTCTGGGATTGTCGAATGCCCGTACCCGCTGGGGTAGCTGCAGTCTGAAAAGCGGCATACGCATCAATTGGCGGCTGATTCATTTACCCATCGAACTGATCGATTATGTGATTGTCCACGAGTTGGCGCATCTGGTTGAAATGAATCATGGCGCCCGCTTCTGGGCATTGGTGGGCAGTCTGTATCCGGATTGGCGCAAGGCGCGCGATGAACTCAAGAAATGTGGTGGAACGCTGCCGATACTTTAGGGAAGTTCTGCACGAATCGAGTCGGTAAGCAGACGCTGCGCGGCGTTTGACTGGGTGCGAGATGCAAGGCGTGAATCTGCAGTGAGTGGTGCTCTTGCGAGGATACGCAACGTCGCAGATTGCGCCAGATCGGCCGATGGATCGGCGGCACAGGGGCAGGATGCGTGCAGTGCTTTTCTGGGGGCGGATGATTTTCGACAGATGTGCAAAACGGGTCACAATCAAAAATGGCATATTCATTGCGGGATAATCGGCGCTGTGCTAAAAGTGACTGCTGGCCATTGCTGACAAACAGACTGAGGCGGTTTGCAGGTGACAGGCTTTGATAACGGTTTCCAGGCGGGATAGGTCCTTGGCGAGCAATTCATCACTGAAAACATTGTCGGAAGATGCGGCAGATGTCTTGGTTGATCCGGTGTCCGTGACGGAGGAGGACGATCCGTTTTCGCTGGACTTTACCCATCCGGCAGCGCTTGCCCGAACCAGTGAGGAACAACCGCCTCAACCCGCTGCCAGGCAGGCGCTGGAGCTGGCGCCACGGGAAGATCATCCACCGGCAAGTCAGCCGGCGGTTTTTCCATTGCGGCGTCTGGATCCGCTGACGGAGTCTGCCGTCACAGCCTATGCTGCCGGCCAGCCGACGGAGGCGCGCAAGGTGCTGGAGGCTGCATTGCAGGCAGAGACCGGCAATGAGACGCACTGGCTGCTGTTGTTCGATGTCTATCGTGTCATGCACGATCAGCCAGCGTTCGAGCAGCTGGCTCTGCGCTACGTGAAAACCTTTGAAAAGTCGGCGCCGGTCTGGCCGTGGGGGGGGCAGAAACCCGGGATGCCGGCGTCAGCCGATCGTGCCGCAGATGGCCGGGCATCCGTTGTCCTGAGTGGTTCTCTGAGTGCACGCTGCGCACCCCAATTCACCCAATTGTTGACGGTCGCCAAAACGCGTGCGTTGCTGCGCCTCGATCTGGGACGTATTCAGGATGTTGATAATGGGGGGTGTGCCCTGCTGTTGGGTGTCATTCAGGCCTTGAAAAAAACCTCTTGTGAGCTGGTGCTTGCCGGCATGGCGCATTTGCGGGATATGCTCGGGGAGGCCATTGCGGCCGGCAAGGCAAAAAATGAAACAAAAAACGACGCGATCTGGCTGCTGTTGCTGGAACTGCATCAGCAATTGGATGAAAACGAAGCCTATGAAGTCCTTGCTCTCGACTACGCTCTGACCTTTGAAGTGTCGCCGCCCGCATGGGAGGCGCCGCGGCAGAAAAATCCCGGATCAGCCAAGGCCCTGGCAGCCAGAACCCGCATGAATCCCGAGCCGCCAGACGAGGCTGTTCTGCGCTTTTCGGGTGAGCTGCTGAATATCGGGAGAGAAGCGTTTGCTGCCTTGAAGACCCTGACTTCGGTCGCGCAATCTGCCGACTTTACCGCAGTGACGCGCATGGATCAGACCAGCGCCCTGAGTCTTCAGCAGGTATTGCGCGAGTTGCCAACGGATCATCCGGGTGTGCGCCTGACGGGATGTCATCATCTGCTGGCCGCCCTGTTCGAAATGGCCGGGGTCGGCCAACTGGCGCGGATCGTGCCAGCGCATCACTGATGAGGCCGGCCGCTTTTGCCGGCTTGGCTGACGCCTCCCTTGAAATGTCAGTGTTCATCCGCATCTAGTGTCCGGCCAGGTGAGGTCAGATGGAATTTGAGTCCGTTTATCCCACGTTCGACAAAGTCCTGCAGCCAGCGCGGGTGAGCGGTTGATTCCGGATTGATCCTGATCGTATCGGCGCAACAAAGTCAATCGGCACGGGCGCAGACACCGTGTGCCAGGCACATCATCAGATATATCGAAAGCACTTCATGGAACAATTTCGCGGTACGACCATACTTTCTGTTCGCCGTGGCCAGCAGGTTGCCCTGGGGGGTGATGGCCAGGTCACGCTGGGCAATATCGTCATCAAGGCCAGTGCGCGCAAGATTCGCCGGCTTTACAACGAACAGATTCTCGCCGGTTTTGCCGGTGGTACGGCAGATGCCTTCACGCTGTTCGAGCGTTTCGAGGCCAAGCTGGAAAAACATCAGGGCAATCTGCTGCGTTCGGCTGTCGAGTTGGCCAAGGATTGGCGCACCGACCGTATGTTGCGGCGGCTGGAGGCCATGCTGGCGGTGGTCGATCGCGAACATTCGTTGATCATCACCGGCAATGGTGATGTGCTGGAGCCGGAGCAGGGCATCGTCGCCATTGGCAGCGGCGGTCCCTATGCACAATCTGCCGCGCGCGCCTTGCTGGAAAATACCGACTTGGCCCCCAGGGATATCGTCAGCAAATCGCTGGGCATTGCCGGCGATCTGTGCATTTACACCAACCAGCAGCATCTGATCGAAACGCTGGATTGAGGCGGTGCGCCGCATTTCTCGTCACTGATTTTTTACTGAACCATGAGCCAAATGACCCCTGCCGAGATTGTCTCGGAGCTTGACAAGCACATTGTTGGACAGGCCAGCGCCAAGCGCGCCGTGGCCATTGCCCTGCGCAATCGCTGGCGGCGCGCCCAGGTGGCCGAGCCGCTGCGCACCGAGATCACGCCCAAGAACATATTGATGATCGGCCCGACGGGCGTGGGCAAGACCGAAATTGCCCGCCGTCTGGCACGGCTGGCGAATGCGCCGTTCATCAAGATCGAGGCGACCAAATTCACCGAAGTCGGCTATGTCGGGCGCGATGTCGATACCATCATTCGTGATTTGCTGGAAACCGCCATCAAGGATGGCCGTGAGCAGGCCATGCGCAACGTGCGTCATCGTGCCGAGGATGCGGCCGAAGATCGTGTGCTGGATGTCCTGCTGACGCCAGCGCGTTCGGCGGGCGCCGGGACGGAGGCTTACGAGGAAGCGCTGCAGGAAGCCGATTCGCCCACCCGGCAGAAATTCCGCAAGAAACTGCGGGAAGGTGATCTGGATGACAAGGAAATAGAAATTGATGTCGCTGCGCCCACGGCGCACATGGAAATCTATGCGCCGCCCGGTATGGAGGAGCTGACCCAGCAGATCCAGGGCATGTTTCAGAACATGGGCAGCGGCAAGCGGCGCACGCGCAAGCTGAAGATCCGCGAAGCTCTGAAGCTGCTGGCTGAGGAGGAGGCCGCGCGCTTGATCAACGACGAGGAGATCAAGCTGCAGGCGCTGAAGAATGTCGAGGAAAACGGCATCGTCTTTCTCGATGAGATCGACAAGATCGCGGCAAGGTCCGACAGCCAGGGGGCCGATGTGTCGCGTCAGGGCGTGCAGCGCGACCTGCTGCCGCTGGTCGAGGGCACGACGGTGTCCACCAAGTACGGCATGGTCAAGACTGATCACATCCTGTTCATCGCCAGCGGGGCGTTTCATTTGTCCAAGCCTGCCGATTTGATTCCGGAAATGCAGGGGCGCTTCCCCATCCGTGTCGAGCTGTCTTCACTGTCCGTGGATGATTTTGCCAGCATCCTGACCAGCACCGATGCCTGCCTGACCCGGCAATATCAGGCCTTGCTCGGTACCGAGGGCGTGACGCTGCGCTTCGCCGAGGAGGGCGTGAGGCGCCTGGCGGAAATCGCCTATGCGGTGAATGAGCGTGCCGAGAACATTGGCGCGCGCCGCTTGTATACGGTGATGGAAAAATTGCTGGAAGAGATTTCCTTCGATGCCGGCCAGCGCCGTGAGCAGGAAGTGTTGATCGATGCGGCGTATGTCGATCAACGGCTGAAGGACTTGTCATTGAGCGAAAATCTGGCGCGCTACGTACTCTGATGCGCTGAGGCTTTGATGCTTTGATGCGCGGATGCCCCGCGCTGTCATGGCTGCCGGCGCTGCCGGCTCATTCTTTGACCGGATGCTTGCTCAGCTTGCGCTGCAGGGTGCGTCGGTGCATTTTGAGTGCGCGGGCCGTGGCCGAAATATTGCCATCATGTTCGCGCAGCACGCGCTGGATATGCTCCCATTCCAGCCGGTCTACCGACAGGGGCGCGCTGGGGGGCGTCTGGCTGCTGATGCGTGCCGTCATGGCCGAGGCGGCCTGGGCATCGGCTTCGGCAGTGACGAAACTGGCCAGCAGTGTATCCACGTCGACCGGCTTGGCCAGATAGTGATCCGCACCCAGCTTGATGGCATCGACGGCCGTGGCGATGCTGGCATAGCCGGTGAGCAGCACGATGCGGCTGTCGGGGCAATGGGCACGCAGGGGCGCAATCAGCGCCAGGCCGCTTTCGTTGCCGCTGCGCCCGGCCAGGTTCAGGTCGAGCACGATGCGCTGCGGTTGTTCGCGCTGTGCGATGGCCAGTGCCTCATCGCCAGTAAGCGCGCCCTGTACCGGATGACCACGCCGCTGCAGGGCGCGACAGAGTACGGCGTTGAAATCGGCGTCATCGTCGATGACCAGGATGCGGCGGTTGGTGTCCGTGACTTCATTCATGGCACTCATCACTTTCGTCATGTTCCATCATGCCCTGCAATGGCAGCCGCACGCGGGTCAGCGTACCGCCCAGGCCATCGTCACGCGGCATCATCTGGATGCTGCCGCCGTGGCGTTCCAGTGCGGCGTGCGCCAGGAACAGGCCGATGCCCATGCCTTCCCGGCGTGTGCTGAAGAAATTCTTTCCCGCCTGGGTGAGCAATTGCTGATCCATGCCGGGGCCGCGATCGAGTATGTCAATTTGCAGCGGCTGCGCAGCGTCATCCCCATCCCAGCGTGCCTGGATGCTCACATCCTCCGGGCTGGCATCGGCGGCGTTGTTGAATAGATTGAGCAGTGCCTGTTCCAGGGTGGTTTCGATGAGGATGCGCGGTGCGCTGGCGTCGCTGCCATCTGCTGCCAGCAGTTGCAGGTGCGGCGCAACCTGTGGCCGCATGGCGCGCCAGCGGGTTACCAGCTGTTCCAGCCAGCGATCGATGGGCAGGATGTTGGCGCTTTCACTGCGTTCCACACCGGCGCGGGCAGCCAGGCTGCTGATGATGCGTTTGCAGGCGGCGATTTGCTGTTGCAGCAGTTGAATGTCCGTCCGTACTTCCGCAGGCAGCTGGGTTTCATGCGTCAGTTCGCCGGCAATTACCGCCATGGTAGCCAGCGGCGTGCCCAGTTCATGGGCAGCGCCGGCGGCCAGATTGCCCAGCGCGACGATGCGCTCATCGCGCAAAACCTGTTCGCGTGCTGTCGCCAGTTGTTGTTCACGTTGTCGCAGGGCCAGGGTGATGCGGCTGATGAAGCCGGCAATCAGCAAGGCTGATGCAGCAAAGGTCAGCCACATGCCGGTCAGGTGCATCTGCATGGCGCGATCGACATCTTCGACGGTCAAGGCCAGACTGAATTTCCACAGCAGGGAGTAGGCGGCCACACCGAGCAGGGCGATCAGCCAGGCCTGGGCGGCCGGCAGCATGATGGCAGCAACGGCAATATGGGGCAGATAAATAGCGGTGAGTGGGTTGGCCGGGCCACCAGAGACAGCCAGCAGGGCCGTCAGCATGAGCAGGTCAAAGCCGATATGCAGCAGCAATTCGCGCTGGGTGACGGTTGCTGGATGGCGCAGGCGAACCCAGGTGACGATGCTGATCAACGTCCATGCGGCGAGCAGGCTGAAGGCCGGCAGCCAGGGCACCAGCGTGTGGAACAGTGGCCGGGCCAGCAGGGTGACCAGGGCCAGCGCGGCAATGGCAAAGTCGCGCAGCCATTGCAGGCGGCGCAGCTCGTCATGACCTGCGATCTGCGGGGGCGGCAACGGCGTTTGCAAAGGATTTTGATGCATCTGTATCAGGGCAATCAGCCGGATTGGCTGGCAGTTATTGTAGTCTGTAGTGCTCTTTGTACATGGGTTTTCAGCGATGGTTGCGACAATGCGTCGCAGATCAGAGCCAGCCCTGGCTGCACAGGAATGTTAATCTGCTGGTCTTTGGTGATTGAGTCTGAATCTTTGATGGAGCAAAGTCAGAAACGAATTTTTATGCCGGCAACATGGTTTGTCCTGTGTTTGCTGATGGCCATGTCCTCGCTGGCGGATACTGGGGTCGATGCGCCACCGGTGATGGCTTCGGCCGCCTGGTTACGCAGTACGGTGGCTGGGCAGCAGACAAGTGCGGCCTATGTTGAATTGACCGCTCGCGAGCCTTTGCGATTGCTTGGTGCGCGCAGTCCTCTGGCGGCCAGGGCGGAGTTGCATCAGATGGTGATGGCTGGCGGCGTCATGAAGATGACGCCTTTGCCTTTTCTGGAATTACACCCTGGCAAGACCCTGGCACTGCGGCCAGGCAGCTATCACTTGATGCTGTATGGTCTGCAGCAGCCGCTTGCGGCGGGTGATTGGCTGCCGTTGCAGTTGCAGTTTGAGACGCGCAGCAAAAGACGATTTACGCTCGATGTGCGGGCCCAGGTACGTGGCGTGAGTGGTGCAAGCGAGGTGCGTGCAGAGTCGGCATCACACGGCCATGGTATGCACGGCATGCATCATTGAGCTGCGTCTTTGGCTTCGGCTTCGGCGCTTGGCAACAGCGATTCACCCGCATAGAGCGCACTGATCTGCTCGCGCTGGCGAATCAGATGGCTGCGGTGGCCATCGACCATGACTTCGGCGGCGCGTGGCCGCGAGTTGTAGTTGGAGCTCATGGTCATGCCATAGGCGCCCGCCGAGAGTATGGCCAGCAGGTCGTTCTCCTGTAACGCCAATGGCCGCTGCCGACCGAGGAAGTCGCCGGTTTCGCAGATTGGGCCGACGATTTCCCAAACCAGTGTGTCGACATTTTTGGACGGCGCGCTGTGCGAATGCACGGGCACGATGTCATGCCAGGCGTCGTACAGCGCCGGGCGCATCAGGTCGTTCATGGCAGCATCAACCACGGCAAAATTCTTTTCACTGCCCTGCTTGGTGATTTCGACGCGGCTCAGCAGCAGGCCGGCGTTGCCGACCAGGGAGCGGCCCGGTTCGATGATCAGTTTTTCGCGCCGGCCCTTGAGCAGGGCAAGTATGGGCGCCAGATAGTCATCGACACTGGGGACGTCTTCATCACGATAACGAATGCCCATGCCGCCACCCAGATCGATATGCTCAAGCACGATACCTTCTGCGGCCAGCATATCGACCAGGCCGAGAATCTTCTCGGCGGCTTCGGTGGCCGGGGACGGGTCGAGCAGCTGCGAGCCGATGTGGCAGTCGATGCCGCGTATGGACAGGTGGGGAAGCTGGCGGGCGCGCCGGTAAAGCGGGAGGGCTTCTTCGAAGGAAACTCCGAACTTGTTGCTTTTCAGCCCGGTGGAAATGTAGGGATGGGTTTTCGGGTCGACGTCGGGATTGACGCGCAGCGAAATTGGCGCCTTCAGTCCGAGCTGGCCGGCAATACGGTCGATACGCTCCAGTTCGCTGGCGGATTCGACATTGAAGCAGTGGATGCCGGCCTGCAGGGCTTGAGTGATTTCTGCAGAGGACTTGCCGACTCCGGAAAAGACGATTTTGGCCGGATCGCCGCCGGCCGCCAGCACGCGGCTGAGCTCACCGCCGGATACGATGTCGAAGCCGGCACCCAGGCGGGCGAACAGATTGAGAATCGCCAGATTGGAATTGGCCTTGACGGCGTAGCAGATCAGGGCTGCCTGATTCAATGCGCCCTGCAGTACGCGGCGATAGTTGTCGTAGGCTGCTGTCAGGGCCGCGTGTGAATAGACATAGCAGGGCGTGCCGTAAGTTGCGGCAATCTCGGTCAGGCTGACTGCCTCGACATGCATGATGTCGTTGCGATAGATGAAAAAAGGATGGGCTTGACTCATGGTGTTTCTGTCGTTGTCTGGTTTTCGCGGCTGTTGACAGGTTTGTTATGATCTTCGGCCTGCGCTGTGGTGGCGCGCGGTGCCGAGTTACCGAACAGGGGCGGTTGGCTGTGTCCTGGCGGCAGACTCAATGGTGTCTTTGTGCCGCAGGCGGCCAGCAGGATAAAAACCGGATAAACGAGATGACGGCTTGTGTATCGAAGGCGCATGAGTGTAGGGACTGTCAGCAGACGGTTGGACAGAGGAAACCGGGTGATGGATAAAAGCCCGAAATCCTAACATGTTGTGCCCTAAGGCGGTCATTGCAATTGTTGATGGCAATACGGACGGAGATTTGAGCCATGGATGAGCAAACCTTCAACGCGCTGGCTGATGCAATGCTGGCACGTATCGAGAGCGCGCTGGAAAAATGCACGGCGGATTTTGACTATGAGTTTCTAGCCGGTGGTGTGATCGAGCTGGATTTCGATCATGCGGGCGGCAGCAAAATCATCATCAACCGCCACAGCGCGGCGCAGGAAATCTGGATTGCTGCCAGATCGGGAGGCTATCATTTCCGTCCGGTCGCGGATGGAACTCTCCCCGAAAGCTGGCTGGGGACGCGGGATGGCATGGCGCTCATGACGCGGCTGTCCTTGTGCATGAGTGAACAAGCCGGTGAAAGAATAGCGCTGAACAGTTAGCGTAAGTCCTGGCTGAACAGCGGTTAAGCGGGTTGACTGATCAGCTCGCCATCTGCGCGTCATTTTCCTTCAAGGCGTCGCGCCTTGGGACTTGGCTGCCGGCGCCTGGACGGGTTTGGGTCGGGCGTCCTGTACAGGGGCTGGTGGCTGCTGTTTTTCCTGGGTGGGTGCTGTCACTCCAGGAAAGAGCGAGGGCAGCAACGAAGTTTCGGTTTCCGGCGCTTCCTTGTCATGCACCATGGTGTCGCTTGTTTCAGGAAGATCCTCGGCGTAGATGTATTCTCGGGCGCCTGCTTTGCCATCAGGACTGGCTGGCGTGATGGTAGTCAAGCCTTCTGGCAGATCGAGGAAACTTTCCGGTACGCCTTGCAGGGCTTTTTCCATGTAGCCGATCCAGATGGGCAGGGCGGCGGTGCCGCCGGTTTCTCCGCTACCCAGCTTCTTGGGCTGGTCGAAGCCGATCCAGGCAATGCCGACGACAGTTGGCTGATAGCCACAGAACCAGGCGTCGACGTAATCGTTGGTGGTGCCGGTCTTGCCGGCAAGATCGCTGCGTTTCAGTGACAGTGCCTTGGTTGCCGTGCCACGCCTGACAACGTCGTGCAACATGCTGTCCATCAGATAGGCGTTGCGGGCATCGATGACGCGCAGGGATTCATCACCGGCGATGGCCGGTTTCGTTTCGGCAAGAACCTTGCCTTTGTTGTCGAGTATCTGGCGGACGATGAAGGGTGTGATGCGATAGCCGCCATTGGCAAAAGTTGCATAGGCAGTCAGCTGTTGCCACGACGTGACGCCGCCCGAACCGAGAGCCATGGTGAGATAGGGAGGATGTTTGTCAGCATCAAAGCCAAACCGGGTAATGTAGTCCTGAGCGTACTGCGGGCCAATTGACCTGAGCAGATGGATGGACACCATGTTCTTCGATTTGGCCAGTGCCGTGCGCAGCGACATCGGGCCATCGTATTTTCCATCGTAGTTTTTCGGCTCCCAGGCACGGCTGCCGGTTTCTTCGGCGGAGATCACGATGGGTGCGTCTGCCAGGATTGAGGACGGGTTATAGCCTTTTTCCAGGGCTGCCGAGTAAATGAAGGGCTTGAAACTGGAGCCGGGCTGGCGCCAGGCTTGGGTGACGTGATTGAACTTGTTGCGGTTGAAATCGAAACCGCCAACCAGAGCGCGAATCGAGCCGTCAATCGGGCTGGCTGCGACAAAGGCACCTTCGGCTTCCGGCATCTGGCTGATCTGCCATTGCTGTTTGTTGTTTTTATTGACGCGAATGATTGCGCCGCGTCGAATGCGCTTGTTGGGTGGGGCTTTGTCATCCAGCATACGGCTGGCAAACTTGAGGCCATCGCCGTTGATCTGTATGGTTTCACCACCACGCAGGTAGGCACGAACAGCATCCGGTCTGGCATCAAGCACGATGGCAGCGCGCAGGTCGTCGGAGTCTTCATGAGTGGCAAGGGCTTCTTCCAGGGCGTCATCCTGCTCTGACTGGATGGCTTGCGGGTCGATATAGCCTTCGGCACCACGGTAACCGTGGCGTCGATCGTAATCGAACAATGCCTTGCGCAGACTGTTGTAGGCGGCTTCCTGCTCGGCTTTGGTAATGGTGGTGATGATCTTCAGGCCGTGGTCGTAAATGCCGTCCTGGAACTGTTCATAGGCGATTTGACGAGCCATTTCTGCAACGAATTCGGCATGTACGCCAAAGTCGTTGTAATCGCGTTTGACGGTGAGTACAGCGTTTTCGGCTTCACTATAGGCGCTGTTGCTGATGTATTTGAGACTGAGCATGCGCCGCAGGACATACAGTTGCCGGAGTTTGGCGCGCTTTGGATTGACCACGGGATTGAAGGATGATGGCGCCTTGGGCAGGCCGGCCAACATGGCGGCTTCGGCAAGGCTGAGATCCTTGAGCGCCTTGCCATAGTAGATCTGCGCGGCAGAGGAAAAACCATAAGCACGCTGGCCCAGATAGATCTGGTTGATGTACAACTGCAGGATTTCATCCTTGGAGAGGCTGTGCTCGATCTTGAAAGCGAGCAGGGCCTCGTAGAGTTTGCGTGTCAGGGTTTTTTCCCTGGACAGAAAGAAATTGCGCGCAACCTGCATGGTAATGGTAGAGGCGCCCTGACGTTTGCCGCCGCCGACGAAGTTGGAATAGGCGGCACGCAAGACGCCCAGTGTGTCAACGCCGCCATGGACGTAGAAGCGCTCGTCTTCGGCTGCAAGAATGGCGTGCTTCATGACATCGGGGACTTCGTCGATGCGCACGAGAGCCCGTCGCTCTTCACCGAATTCCCCGATCAGATAGCCATCGGCGGTATAGACGCGCAAGGGAATCTTGGGTTGGTAGTCGGTAAGGACTTCAAGCGAAGGCAGTTGCGGATAGGCCAGAACGATGATGATGCCGAGCAATGCCACACCGGCCAGAACGGCACCAGCAAGTAGCGCAAGCAGGTAGAGAGGCCAGCGAAAAAAGGGGGACAAGGGAAAGTTTTCGTGTGGAAATCGGAAACGTATTATAGGCCGTGAAGTGAGAAATTCCTTGGGGAAGCCCTGCAAGAATCGTTCCGTCACATCCATCTGCAGATTTGGCACGCAGCATTTGCATGACGGCGTTGCTCATCCTTGCAAGCGCGCCCTTGTTGCAATTTCGCGCCTTGCCTCTCGTGCCAGTTGAAACGGCGCACAGCATCTGCTGACCGGCCCGATTCGTGCAAAGTTTCCTTGGAGTGAACTGTTGCTTGTCCGGCACGATATGGTAAAAATGCCTCCAGAAAAATTTCTTTACACTCGCCAATGTTGCTGCTAGCATCTAAAGTGAATTATCTGTATGGCGTCTAACGCAAGATTTTAAAAGGAAAATTTTCTTGCAGATCGACTTGTCAATTTTCAATCCAAAAAACCGGCCGCTGATTGGTGTGGATATCACTTCCTCATCGGTCAAGATGGTCGAGTTGGTGGATACCGGTAAAGGTGCGCGACGCATTGAGCGCTACACGATCGAATCTTTGCCGCGCGATGCGGTGGCTGACGGCAATATTGCCAACTTTGACCAAGTCGCCGATGGTGTCAAGCGCGCCTGGAAGCGTCTCGGCTCTTCTGCAAAGTATGTGGCTCTGGCCTTGCCGGCAGCGGCGGTGATTACCCGCAGGATCATTCTTGCTGCAAACTTGCGCGAGCAGGAAATGGAAGTGCAAGTTGAATCCGAAGCCAATCAGTACATTCCATTTGCCCTGGATGAGGTGAATCTCGATTTCCAGGTGTTGGGCCCGGCTCCGTCGAGCCAGGATGAAGTCGAGGTTCTGATTGCGGCCTCACGCAAGGAAAAGGTGGAAGATCGCGTGGCCTGTGCCGAGGCTGCCGGTCTCAAGGCGCTGATCGTCGATGTCGAGTCCTACGCAAGCTTGTCGGCATTCGAGCTGGTCAGGCAGCAACTGCCCGGTGGCGGCAGGGACAAGTTGATCGCGCTGGTTGATATTGGCGCCAATATCATGGGGTTGACCATCTTGCGTAACGGGCAGCAGCTCTACGCGCGGGAACAGGCATTTGGCGGCAACCTGCTGACTCAGGAAATCATGCGTGCCTATGGCATGAGTTACGAAGAGGCGGATGCGGCAAAACGTACTCAATCATTGCCGAACAATTACGAGACAGATTTGCTCAAGCCTTTCATGGACAATCTTGTCCTGGAGGTTTCGCGTGCGTTGCAGTTCTTCTTTTCATCCGGGCAGTCGCAGCACACCCAGGTTGATCAGATTGTTTTGGCCGGAGGGTGTGCCGTCATTCCCGGACTGGATGCAGCCATCAAGGAGCGCATTGGTGTTCCGGCAATCATCGCCAATCCGTTTGCCAACATGCTTGCTTCGGCACGCATCAGGCCGAAGCAATTGCTGGCGGATGCGCCAGCCCTGATGGTTGCATGTGGTCTCGCCCTACGGAGGTTTGATCAGTGATTCGCATCAACCTGCTTCCTCATCGTGAGGAAAAACGCGCAGCACGGCGGCAGCAGTTTTTTGCGCTGTTGGGTGCTGTCGTCCTGCTTGCCGGGCTGATCTGGTTCATGGGATACGGTGTCATCAGCGGCTATATCAGTACCCAGGATGAAAAGAACCGTTTTCTTGTGACTGAAATTGCCGCCCTGGACAAGGATATCGAAGCCATCAAGAACCTCAAGGAGCAGACCGATGCGTTGCTTTCGCGCAAGCGTGTCATCGAGTCGCTCCAGGCAAACCGTGCCGAGACTGTTCATCTGTTCAATGAGTTGGTGCATCAGTTGCCGGAAGGTACCTATCTGAAAAGCATCAAGCAGAAAGGTGACAAGATCACCCTGATTGGCTATGCGCAGAGCAATTCGCGCGTTTCTTCCATGATGCGCAATCTTGAAGCCTCTCCGCTGCTTGAGCGTCCGAATCTGGTGGAGATACAGTCGGTGACACTGGGTTCGCGCCGTCTCAGTCAGTTCAACCTGAACGTGTTCTTTACGCGCCAGCAAGCAGCGGCCGAAGACGGCAAGGTGAGCGACAAGAAAGTCAAGAAGGGCAAGAAATCATGAGAAAAGCCCCTGCGCTGAGTAAACCTTCCATGCCGACAATCGACTTTCAGTCGCTGGCTGAAGATTTCAAGACGCTGGATTTCAAAGAGCCGGGCAGTTGGCCGCTGATTCCGCGCATCACAATTCTGTTGGGTGTTTTTCTGTTGCTGCTGCTTTGTGCCTGGTGGTTTGGCTGGAGTACCCAGTTTGACGAGCTGGATGCCAAGCGACACGAAGAATCTCGTCTCAAGGATGAATGGCTTGACAAGAAAAAACAGGCTGTCAATCTGGACCAGTACAGCAAGCAGCTGGCTGAAATTGACCAGTCATTTGGTACCTTGCTGCGTCAATTGCCAGACAAGGCGGAAATGGAGTCCATGCTGGTTGATATCAATCAGTCAGGCATTGGTCGAGGGCTGCAGTTCGAGTTGTTCAAGCCAGGAACCGAGGCCGTTAAGGATTTCTACGCCGAGCTGCCCATCACCATCAAGCTGGTCGGGCGCTATCATGATCTGGGTGCTTTTACCGGTGATGTCGCCAAGCTTTCGCGCATTGTCACTCTGAATGATATCGATGTGACTACGCTCAAGGATGACAGGCTGAGCATGACCATGGTGGCAAAGACTTTCCGCTATCTTGACGAGGCCGAGATAGCCAAGCAGAAGCGTGAAAAACAGGAGCAAGGCAAGAAGGGGGGCAAGAAATGAGCAGATTGCCCGTGACCCTAAGCGTGACTGTGCTGGCCGCCTTGCTGCTTGCCGGTTGCATGGCTGATGAGCATCAGGATATCAAGCAATGGATGCAGGAAGCCAGCAAGAATATCAAGGGCAGGATTCCGCCGCTACCCGAGATCAAGCCCTTTCCCATCGTTTCCTATGATGCCTCCGATTTGATGGATCCATTCAATTCGTTACGGATTGAAACCGGAAAGAAAGGCGAAGGCAGTGGTCTGCGGCCTGATCTTGATCGCTACAAGGAACCGTTGGAGGCCTATCCTCTTGAAGCTCTGAAAATGGTTGGTGTGGTTCACGAAAAAGGCCGGATAAGCGCCATGGTGCTGGCCGACAAGATGGTACATACGGTTCGTATTGGAAATTACATGGGGCAGAATTTCGGCAAGGTAGTTGGCATCACCGATACGGAAATCCAGCTCAAGGAGCTGGTGCAGGATCAAGACAGTGAGTGGGTCGAGCGCGCCACCTCTCTGCAGCTGCAGGAACAGGAGACTAAGAAATGAGCTTACTTCGCACAACGGGTCGTTACCTGGCCTCTATTGCAATATTCTGTGGTTTGGCTTCTGTATCCTGGGCGCAGGATGCCTCGGCCAACAGCATTGATAATCTGCAAGTGAGTCAGTCAGAGGGGGTGACCATCGTCAAGCTCACGCTCAAGCAGCCACCGGCCACTTCGCCCGCCAGCTTCAGCATTGCCAGCCCACCCCGTATTGCCTTTGACTTTCCGGCAACATCAAGCACGTTGACGCGCAATGTTGAACAGGTGAACCAGGGAGACTTGCGCAGCATCAATGTCATCCAGGTCGGTGATCGTACTCGTATGGTACTCAACCTGAACCGGATGGCTTCATACGATACCCGTGTCGATGGTGCGGATGTCTATGTGACGCTGGCGGCTGCCGGAAGTGCCGCGAGTTCGGCGGTTGCCGCGCCAACGGCGCCGATTTCACATTTTTCCACGGCCACACCACAGGCGTCTGGAGCGAGCGCACCAGGCTTGCGGGAAATCAATTTCCGCAGGGGGCGTGATGGTGAAGCGCGCATCATGGTTGACCTGTCCGACCCAAATATCGGGATCGACCTGCAAAAGCAGGGCAGAAACCTGCTGGTGACTTTCAAGAAAGCGGATTTGCCTCGCCATCTCAGCCGTCGCATGGATGTGACCGATTTTGCGACGCCTGTTTCGGTTGTCGACACCAAGAGGCAGAGCGGCAATGTTCAAATGACGATCACCCCTCACGGCCTATGGGAGCATAACGCATATCAGAGCGACAACCAGTTTGTCGTCGAGGTGCGTCCCATTGTTGAGGATCCCAATCAGCTGGTGCCGGGTAGTTCAACGGGGGCGCACGGAGAAAAACTCTCCTTGAATTTCCAGAACATTGAAGTACGCGCCGTGCTGCAGGTGATTGCGGATTTCACCAACTACAACATCATTACCAGTGACGCCGTAACGGGTAATGTGACCCTGCGTCTCAAGGATGTTCCCTGGGATCAGGCGCTGGACATCATTCTGCAGTCCAAGGGGCTGGGTATGCGCAAGAAGGGCAACGTCATCTGGATTGCGCCTGACAAGGAGATCATCGAGCGCGATGAATACCAGGCACAATCCCGTCAGGCATCAAGCATTGCCGAACCCATGCAGACCCAGACTTTCCGCCTCAGCTACGCCAAAGCGGAAGACGTTTCCAGATTGCTGACAGGCGAGGATCTGAAAAAATCCGAAGATGAGCTCCGCCGTGGCGGGACGCTGGCCGGAGTGCGTGGCGATGTGCCACAGATCAAGGGAGCGATTGCTTCGGCCACCGAACGCGGCAGCTATCTTTCTCCCTTTGGCGCTGTTGCCATGGATGTGCGCACCAATCAACTGTTCGTGACTGATTACCCACAGTATCTGGAGCGCGTCAAAACGCTCATCATGCAGCTCGACAAGCCGGTCAAGCAGGTTCTGATCGAAGCGCGTATCGTGAGTGCCGAGGATAACTTCGGACGTAGTTTGGGTGTTCGACTGGGTTTCAACGACGCGAGCAATCTGATTGATCCGGCCAAGAAAGTCACCCGTGCCAGAGTGGGCGGCAGCCTGGATGGTCTTTTTGCCCAGACGGGGCAGGATGGCGGGGGCGGCGGCATTGGATCTGCTTCATTGGCGCAGACGACATCGGTCAACCTGCCTGCCATAAAGCAGGGCGGGGCGGATCCGAGCCGCTTGGCTATCAGCTTGTTCAGGAACGGTGTCTCGAATTTCATTAATCTTGAACTGCAGGCCGCCGAGACGGATGGGCGCCTGAAGAGCATTGCCAGCCCGCGCGTGGTAACGGCTGATTCGCAGCAAGCACAGATTTCCCAGGGGGTTGAAGTGCCCTTTACGGTCATTACCGACAAGGGAACACCGCAAACCCAGTTCAAGAAAGCAGAACTCCGGCTGTCTGTAACGCCGCAGATCACTACGGATGGTACGGTCATCCTGGATCTGGAGGTTTCAAATGATGAGGTTGGTGCGGTCTACGTCGATGGTGTCTCCATCAATACCAAAAACATCCGTACCAAAGTAACGGTTGATAATGGCGGAACGGTTGTGCTTGGCGGGGTCTATCAACAGGATGAAAAAGATCTGGTCAACAAAGTGCCGATGCTGGGAGACATTCCCCTGTTCGGTAACTTGTTCAAGAGCAATACCCGCTCCCAGTCGCGGAAGGAACTGTTGGTGTTCATCACGCCAAAAATCATTGATGAGCAAATACAGGGAGCAATGCGCTGATCTCATGATCTTGGCGACTGATTGCCAATGTGGTCATGATCAGACAAGTTTCCTGATTTGGCTGACTTCTTACAGAGCTTTGCGACCGGAGAGCATCGATAGATTGACTGTTTTATCGTGATCGCAAGCATATTTACGCCTGACTATGGCAGTCGTTCTGCAAGTCAGGCGTTGTTTTTAGTGCGAAACAGGCTGTATGAATTTAAGTAATAAAACCTGCTTGTTGATTGATGACAATGCTGAGATGCGCAATTCCCTGCGCATACAGTTGTCAGAGTGCGGTGTGCAGAGCTGCGTCAGTGTGCGCAACATCAAGGAGGCCATTGACAATCTGACGGCACGGAAATTCGACATCATTGTCTGTGACTACAATCTCGGTCAGGGTGCCGATGGTCAACAGTTTCTGGAACTGATACGCCGTCGTAACCTGCTGCCACTGTCATCGGCTTTTCTGATGGTAACCGGTGAGTCTGGCTATCAACAGGTTTCAACAACAGCAGAGTATTCGCCGGATGATTATTTGCTCAAGCCATTTACTGCTGACACCATGGCAACACGATTGTTGCGCATATTGGAAAAAAAGGAAGCGCTGAAATCCGTTTACCAGCATATGCTCATCAAGGGCGGCGATCCGCAAAAAGCGTTGCAGGCTTGTGATGCGCTGCTTGCCAAAGGCGGGCGCTACGCAATGGATTTGCTGCGCATCAAGGGCGATTTGTTGCTGAAATGTGGTCGGAATGATGAGGCACACGCTTTTTACGACAATATTCTTGCGCAACGCTCGGTGCCATGGGCCGTGGTGGGCAAGGCTTTTGCACTGAAGTCTTTGGGGCAGTTGGAGGAAGCAAAAGTCACGCTGGAAAGTTCGCTGCAGGCCTATCCCAATTATCTGGCGGCCTATGATGCTTTGACCGAGATTCTTGAAAAAACCGACAAGGTTGCGGCACAGGCGATGGTTGAACGCGCGCTGAAGGTTTCTGCCTCTACACAGCGTCATCGCGAGCTGGGTAACCTGGCGCTGGAAAATGCAGATTTTGGGCGAGCTGAAACTGCCTTGCGGGTTGCTGTTGAAAAGGATCGCACCGGTTTTTTCAAAAGCCATGATGACTATGCGGCACTTTCGCGCAGCTGTATCGAGCAGGGCAAGCACAAGGAAGCCCTGACGGCTGTCAATGACATGGGCAAGCATTTTTCCCATACGCCGAATCTCAAGGCACGTCAGGCGGCACTTGAATGTCAGGTGCAGATCAGTGCCGGCAATCTTGAAGCTGCAGAAGCTGCCTACGCCCAGGCGGTAGCCTTGCAGCGGGAAGGTGAGCTGGATGCCAATACGGCGCTGGAAGTGGCTCAGTCATGTTTTGCGATTGGACAGGAAGGTGAAGCCCGGCAGATCATAGAAACAATTGCCGAAGATCATCATGAAAATGAACAGGTGCTTGCGAGGGCGCGCAAGGTATTTGAAGTTGCCGGTCTGAAAGATGAAGGTGTCGAGTTCATCGAAGCAACCCGAACGCGCATGATCCGCCTCAATAATGATGCGGTTGCGCTGGCCAAGGAAGGCAAACTTGATCAGGCAATCGTCATGCTGGTCGAAGCGGCAGAGCGTTTGCACAATAACGCCCAGGTACTGCTCAACGCGGCTCAGGCGATCATGATGCGCATCTCTCAGCAAGGCATGGATTTGAGGCAGCTTGCCGATGCCAGACGTTATGTCGAGCGAGCCATCCAGGCCAATCCGGAGCATCCCAAACTTGCTGCTGCCATACTTTTTTATGACAAAGTGGCGCCTCCGGGTTTGCCGCGCATCAGCAAGGAAGGCTGATTGTGGATTCTCTGGTGGCTGTGGCCATTCATGATGCCAAGAATTCACTGAATAGCCTGGGTGTCCTGCTTGCCAGGGCACGCCAGGATTTTTCCAGGCGGGAGCAGGTGCACAGTGTGCAGCCTGCGGATTGCCCCGCACTCAAGCAGGCAGAGGCGCTTGTTGGTTTGCTCACCGGGCAATTGGTGGAATTGCTTGCGTTCTATCGTGCCGGTGAAGGCAGTTTGCGCATGAGCATAGAAGATCATCTGCTCCCGGATTTTCTGGCTGAGGTCATGGCGGAATTTGCGGTCTCCCGATCGGCGGAGGATGTCATTCGCGTTGAAACCGATTTTTCCGTGGCTGAAGAAATCGGCCCCTGGGTTTTTGATGCCTACCTGGTCAAGTTCGCGCTACTGGACGCCTTGCGCAACGCAGTGCGTCATGCACACAGAAAAGTCCGCTTCAGTATTGGGCATCTGATGGCCGAAGGAATGCGGTTCACCGTCGAAGACGATGGTCCGGGATATCCCGAGGAGATACTGGGTGATTTTGGCAGTACGTGCAATGGCTGGATCGGAGAGGCGGGCAGTGGGACGGGGGGGCGCACCGGGCTGGGGCTCAGTTTTGCCCGGCTGATTGCCAGCCGTCATGCTGTGCCGTCTGGTCAGAGCAGGCGGGCGGGGCAGCAGGGGCGGCTGGAACTGGCCAATGATGGCTTTGCGGCGGAGGGCGGCCAAGGTGCGCGCTTGACCCTGATTCTGCCCTGATCTGTCCAGAGGATGGAACAGGGGTGAGTGGGGCACGTTGTGGCGCAGACTGCGACCTGATCAGGCAACGCTCAGCAGCTCAACTTCGAACAACAGGGTCGCATTGGGAGGAATGACGCCTCCTGCGCCACGGGCACCGTAGCCAAGTTCCGGCGGTATGGTCAGCTTGCGCAGGCCGCCTGCTTTCATGCCGGCAACGCCTTCATCCCAGCCGGCGATCACTTCGCGTCCGCCAAGATGGAAGGTAAAAGGGTCGAAACGATCCTTGCTCGAATCAAACTTGCGTCCGTCAGTCAGCCAGCCGGTGTAATGGACTGTCACCAGCTGGCCGGGCTGCGCTTCTGCGCCATCACCGATTTTGATGTCCTCAATACCGAGGCCGCTTGCAGTCGTCATTGTTGTCATTGTGTAGGCTCCTTGAAAGGCGGGCAGTATACCTGCCCGTGTGCTTGCCGCTTGGTCGGCAGTGGGTTTATCGAGATTTCTCCTGCTGCAGGCTGCGCCAGAGCTGTGGCCAGTCGTCTGCCCAGCAGCAGTTGTGATCGTAATTGTCGATGATGCGGACGACCGGACGCTGCCTGGCCTCGTAGGCGGCAGAAAAATTCTGGGCAATCCACACCGGAATGATTCTGTCCTTGCCGCCAACGAGATGGGTTTGCTGGATGCTGGCCGGCAGTGGAGATACATTGGCCGGATTCAGTGAGCCGGCAAGTGGCTGAAGGCGATGATGTGTGGTCCAGGCGCGATGATCGAGGTTGCCGGCAAGGGTAATCAAGCGTCTGACATCGTCCCGGCGCGCTGCGACCAAGGTGGCTACGGCACCGCCGCCGGAATAGCCAACCAGTGTCAGTCGCTGGGCGTTGAACCGGGATTTGAGTTTATCGATGGCCTGACTCGTGGCAAGGATCACGTCGTTGGCAAAACGCTGCTCAGTCCAGTAACGTTCATTGCAGCCGCTTGCCACAGCGTCTGTGTATTGACAGGGGCGAGCCAGGTAGATGGCCGTTCCTTCGGGCTGGTTCAGTGCCAGACGTAATGCCAGCGGGTTGCGCGGCGTGGGATCGGGTGAAGGCGTGGCGGGTGTCTGCCAGGCAAAGCCGTCGCCTTCGATGTAGATTGTCAGTTCATCAACCGGGTTGGTCTGCTGTGGCAGATAGGCCAGCAAGTCAAATCTGTCGGTGGAAAACATCGTTGCTTGCCAATGGTGGGCTGCTGCCAGCGTGTCGGCCAGTTCGCGGCGCTCGGCCAGGGAGGGCAGGCTGATGCACGCGGCCAGCAGGTGGCTGGCAAGCAGGCTGCAGATGAGTGGTAAACAAGAAATGCGCAAAAAGGCCATTCGGTCTGCGGCCGTCGTGGCATGTTGGCCATTCATTGCCTGCCTGCTTTTTCAAGAAGCAGGGCCGCATCCACCGCCGGCAGAGGCTGGGAGAACAGATTGCCCTGGAACTGCTTGCAGCCCAGGTCGAGCAGGGCCTGCAATTGGTCCTGGGTTTCAACACCTTCGGCCATGGTATGCAGTCCCAGATGGCTGGCCATGGCCACAATGGTTGACACAATGGCGGCATCGTCCTGGTTGTCGCAGAGACTGCGGACAAAGTCCCGGTCGATCTTGAGACGGTTGACGGAATATTTTTTCAGATAGGACAGGCTGGAATAGCCCGTGCCGAAATCGTCAATCGCCAGGGTGATGCCCATTTCGGTTAACTGGCGCAGCTTGATCAAGGTTTCATCCGCATCGTGCATCAATGAGGATTCGGTGATTTCGAGTTCCAGTTGCCGGGCGTTCATGCCGGTTTCGGTCAGGATGTTCTGCAACGTGTTGATCAGGCTTTTCTGGCGGAACTGGCGTGCCGAAAGGTTGACCGACATGCGCAGGGCCGGCAGCCCTTGTGCTTGCCAGGCCATCTGCTGACGGCAGGCTTCGCGCAGTATCCATTCACCCAGAGGCAGGATCAGGCCGATTTCCTCGGCAACGGGAAGAAACTCCTGCGGTGGAATCAGGCCGTGTTGTGGATCATTCCAACGTACCAGTGCTTCCACGCCGCAGATGTTGCCGTCGTTGTGATCGAACAATGGCTGGTAGTGCAGAACGAAATGTCCCGCTTCCAGGGCTCGGCGCATGCGCTGTTCCAGCGTGAAAACGCGCTCGGTTTCGTCGTTCATCTGAGAGGTGAACAGCTGGAAATTGTTGCGCCCGCTTTCCTTGGCGTGGTACATCGCCGTGTCAGCGTTTTTCATCAGTTGATAGGCTTCCCTGCCGTCATCCGGGTAGAGGCTGATGCCGATTGACGGCGTGGCGTAAAGGGTATGGCCTTCGAGTTTGACTGCCGTAGCCAGTCGGGCAAGGATTTTTTCTGCGACCCGCACGGCATCATCCATGTCCTGGATTTCATGCAGAACAACGACAAACTCATCGCCTCCGAGGCGGGAGACCGTATCCATGGCGCGCACCGCTTCACGCAGGTGGCTGGCGACATGCTTGAGCAGCAGGTCGCCGATATGATGCCCCAGGGTGTCGTTGATGCTCTTGAAACGATCCAGATCAAGAAACATGATGGCCACCCGCTGTTGCGAGCGCGCGGCCTGGGTCAGTGCCTGGTCGAGCCGATCCATCAGCAGGCTGCGATTGGGCAGTCCGGTGAGGGCATCATGGTGGGCAACGTGCCAGATGCGCTGCTCGGCCTGCAGACGTTCGTAGATTTCCTCCTGCAATTGACTGTTGGTGCGCGCCAGTTCGGAGGTCCGCTCGACCACGCGTTGTTCCAGTTCGTCATGCGCACGCAACAGCGCATCTTCGGCCTGATGACGTTCGGTGACATCCTCGTAGATCCAGATGACATCCAGACCGCCATCCGGTGTGTTGGCGCGATGGCCGGTAGCGCGTATCCAGAGCTGGCTGCCATCCTTGCGACGCATCAAGCGCTCGCTGATGGCGGTTTCGCCACACTGCAGAGGGTTGAGGACGGCCATGCCATCTTCGTCGTAATCACGCAAGGTGGGGTAAAGAATCAGGGTCGAGCTGTTGATCAGTTCGTTTTCAGCGTAGCCGAAAAGTTCTTCAAACTTGCGGTTGCAACGGCTGATGATGCGGTTGCGAACGAAAGCCATGCCGACGGCCGCGTTGTTGAAGATCAGTTGCTGTTCTGTCAGTGCCGTGCGTACCCGTTCGTCGGCATTCTTGCGATCGGTAATGTCTTCGATCATCCAGACCGTGCCATCATCGGGCCTGGCCGGATCAAAGGCCCGGGCCGACAGGCGCGCCCAGAACAGGCTGCCATCCTGGCGGCAAAGACGGCGTTCCAGTTGATGCTCGTTGCCGTGTTGAAGGCTTTCACGAAAGGCGGTTTGACAGTTGAGGTAGTCGGCTTCGTTCGGATACAGCGCGCGCATGTTCTGGCCGATGAGTTCATCGACCGTGACGCCGATCAGTTCGGCATAGTGCTGGTTGCAGCGGAGGATGTTTTCTCCGCGCAGCACGGCAATGCCGACAAAGGAGGTTTCAAAGACGGCTTCCAGTTCGTGGGTTTTTTCAGCCAGCTCTTCGCGCACTCGGCGCTCTTCGGTGATGTCGGTAATGATCCAGATGGTGCCATTGGCAGGTTGCTGCGGGTCGATGGCCTTGGCCGAAGTGCGGGCCCAGAAGGTGCTGCCGTCCTTGCGGCGGTATTCGATTTCATCGTGAAAAGGCTTGCCTGCGGCAAGTATCGGCGTGGCTTTGCGGGCCATCAGCCGGTAGGCTGCTTCCGACGGGTAAAGCGCCATGCCCGACAGGCCGATCAGTTCTTCCTTGGGGTAACCGAGGGTCGTCGCGCACAGAGCATTGCAGGCAATCACGGTACGGTTGCGTGAAAACAGGACTCCCACGGTGACGTTGTCAAAAATCGCGCGCTGCTCAAGCATCACCTTGCGCAGTTCGTCGTACACCGTCATCTGGCTGGGGGGTTTGCTCATGCGCGCATGGAAAGATTGGCTTGCACAGGCTCGGTTGCAGTTGTTATCTCTGCCAGCAGAGGGGCGAGGGCGGCTGGCACGTTGATGGCAGTCTGCGCAAAGCGGCGGCCGGCGGGCGACATTTTTTTCCAGGTTTTATGCAGGATGTCACGCCATTTGTCCTGGTTGTATTCCGGATGCCGGGTATGGAAATCATCCAGATAGTGCGCCATGAAGACCAGGCTGGCGACATCTTCGAGCAATTGCGTCTGGGCATATGTCTTGATGCCACGCTTGCCAACGCTGATCCTGACACAGTCGATGGCGGTTTCATCATAGCCGGCCTGTTGCATCAGGGCGGCAACAGTTTCGGCGTGGAAGCTGTAGAGACGCGTGCGCCATTGTTTGTAACCTTGCGGTGTGGCGGGATAGTCGCTGCGTGGAATTTTCCAGCGCTGGATGTGCTGGGAACGTATGGCAATACGGGCAGTTTCTGTTGCTTCCGGAGAGAAGCGCTCGAGCATTGCGCTCATGCGTTGCGCGTAGAGCTGTTCTTTGGGCAGCAACATGTTGCTCAAAGCGTCGAATTCGCGATTCGGATCTGCCGCATTGCAGGCATCAATCAGCGCGATTGTCTGATGGTATCGATGAGAAAGCTCAACCATGGCCGTGAGCTTGGCGTGCGCAGGAAAAGTCAAGCAAATGGCTGACATGGCTGCGATGGCGTTGTGCGCTGCCGGGTTGCGTCGCATGTCTTGCTGACATGTGACGGCCGTCGCGCCCAGCCTTTACTCCGATCATTTCCTCAGCGCCTCCCTGTATGAAGGTTGATCTGTGGATTATACGGCCAGCAACCGCTTGCCTGTGATTCCGTTCCATTGAAAATCCAACTGTGTTAAAAAAGCCACAATCTTGGATAAAAGCGGGTGTGCTGTGGGTATGGTCGTTGCCCATCACACGTCTGGATGAACAAAAAAACAGGAGGAGCAGGCGATGTTTACAGGCAGAAAATGGGCTGTAGCGGTCGGTTTGTCGCTGGTGCTTTTTGCCGGTGTGGCGCCTGGCGGAGGGCAGGTTTGGGCAGCGCCGGCAAATACCGCGATTGGCACACCGACGGCGGGCTATACCGCCACGAAATACCCCATCGTTCTGGTGCATGGCATGCTGGGTTTTGACAGCATTCTCAATGGGTTCATCGACTACTGGTACAAGATCGTACCCGATTTGCGTGCTGGCGGTGCCCAGGTGTATGTGGCGGAAGTTTCCGGACTGAACACCTCCGAGGAACGCGGCGAACAGTTGGTGAGACAGATTGAATACGTGCTGGCGGCCACGGGGGCTGAAAAGGTCAATCTGATTGGCCATTCCCACGGTGGGCCGACTATTCGCTATGCCGCTGCGGTGATGCCCGACAGGGTGGCTTCGGCCACGGCCGTGGCTGGTCTGAACACGCGCGGTCAGCCGCTGACGGGCATTGCAACCAATTTCAAGGGTAAACCTCTGGGCAATGTGATCAAGGGGGGACTGGAGGGCTTGGCAAAGTTGATCGATTTTCTTTCAGGCAAGCAGAACGCGCCGGAAGATGCCTTCAAGTCTTTAGAGGCGCTGAGTGTGGAAGGCATGACCGCGTTCAATGCCAAGTTCCCGCAAGGGTTGCCGCCAGCGGATTGCAAGGTGCTGGATGGGCCCGAGCTGGTGGATGGCGTGCGTTATTACTCCTGGACAGGCAATGCGATTTTCACGACGTATGTCGATCCGCTGGATTATGTGTTTGCCTTGACTGGTCCGGCAATGTGGTTGTTGGATCCGGAAGACCGCACGGCCAATGACGGCCTGATTTCGATCTGTGCATCGCGTTTGGGGCGGCAGCTGGGGGTCTATCGGCAGAATCACCTGGATGAAGTGAATAATTTCTGGGGCCTGGTTTCACCCAATGACGTCAGCCCGGTAGTGATCTATCGCGAACATGCCAACCGTCTGAAAAAGCTTGGGCTTTAAATGCGTTTGCCCGTTGTAGCCGCCGCTGCGGCTGTTGTTGTCTGTGTGCTGGCTCTGGGGCTGCTGCTTGCCTATTTTCAACATGGGCATCATCGCCCACCGCCGCAGCCAGGCTCGGACTATTCGCCTGGCTACGCTGTTGTCGCAGGTCATGCGAATGGCAGTGATTTGACGGTGGGCTCCGGTTCTGGGACAGCGATGGCCGAGGGAAGGCAGGGGCGGGCATCGGATACTTTGCCTGATGACATCGATGTGCAGGTGCTGGATGTCAATGACTGGCAAAGGCGAGGCAAACATCCCTTGCTGAATGCCGATCTGGTACGTATTTTCGAGCAACTGGCCGGTCGGCCCGGACTCGATGCGGCCAGTTTGCTGGTCAACCGGGTACCAGAAAAATATCGCGCGCAGGCTTTGCATTTGCTGGAGCAGTTCGTGCGTTATCGTGATGAACTGGCACAAATGACGGCTCCCAGAGGTGGTGGCCAGCTTGGCCAGCTCAATTTTCCTGGCGAGTCGGCTCAGGCGCTCAACATGGATTACAGCGCGACCGCTGGTGCGCTGGAAACTGCGCTGCTGACCCGTCAGGCCGTGCAGGAAAAATACTTCACGGCGGCAGAAGTTGATGGGCTGTTTGGTGACGACAACCGTTATGACCAATTCACTGTCGAGCGCCTGCGTTTGCGGGCGCGGGAGGATCTCAGTCTGGCTGAAAAAGAGCAGCGGCTTGAAGTTCTGAGCAACCAGCTGCTCAGTCCGGAGCAACGCGAAGCGCGGTACGCTGCGCTGCTGCCAACCCGCATCGCGGCACAGAATGAGGCATTTCACACAGCGGATGCAACGGTATTGGACGAGCGGCAGGCTGCGCGCAGCAGGGAATTTGGTACGGCAGCCACCCAGCGCCTGGCCGAGCTTGATCGGCAGCAGGCTGAGTGGCAGCAGCGCATTGCCCGCTATGACCAGGCTGATTCGGCAGTGCGGCAGCAGATGCGCGAAACCGAATTCACGCCACAGGAACAGTTGCGGCTTGATGCTGCGCTGAGTCTGTACAGAAGGCAGCAGGCGGGTAAATGAACACAAACAAAGACGACTGGCAGGTCGTCTTTGCGCATGTAGCGGCGTGAATTTCCGCCAATGTCAGTCCAGAAACTGCTGCACGCGCTGCAGAAGGGTACGGCCGCAGGTGGTGGCCAGCGGGTCGATGCTTTCGATGGCGTTCATGCTGCGCAGCCAGGTGAGCTGACGTTTGGCCAGTTGGCGGGTGGCGTAGATGCCGCGTTCGCAGAGTTGGCCTGGCGGCAGTTGTCCTTCCAGCATGTCCCAGACCTGACGATAGCCGACGCAGCGCATGGATGCGTGCTGGGCGTCCAGTCGGTAGTTGCGACGTAACTGCTCGACTTCTTCGACCAGACCTTGCTGCAACATGAGTTCGAAGCGTTGGGCAATGCGCTGATGCAGGATGCTGCGATCACTGGGCAGCAGCGCCAGGCAGAGCAGACGGTAAGGCGGCGGATCTGCTTGCTGGCGTGCATAGAGCTCGGCGACAGGCTGGCCGGTCAGGCGAACGATTTCCAGGGCGCGTTGCAGGCGCTGGGCATCCGTCGGCTTGAGACGGGCGGCGCTGGCCGGATCAAGTCGCGCCAGCGCGGCATGTACCGCCGGCCAGCCGTGGTCGGCGGCCAGCGCGTCGATTTCGGCACGCAGCGTTGGGTCGGCAGCCGGTAGGTCAGCCAGGCCTTCGCGCAGTGTCTTGAAGTAAAGCATGGTGCCGCCCACCAGCAGTGGAATACGCCCGCGTGCCGTGATTTCAGCCATCTTGCACAGGGCGTCGCTGCGAAACTGGGCGGCGGAATACCGCTCCTCGGGGCTGACGATGTCGATCAAATGATGTGGAAATTGGGCCAGGGTAACGGCGTCGGGTTTGGCCGTGCCGATATTCATGTCGCGAAAGACCTGGGCCGAGTCGACGCTGATCAGTTCGATGGGTAGCCGGCTGGCCAGTTCCATTGCCAGCTGGGTCTTGCCGCTGGCGGTCGGACCCATCAGCAGCAGGGCTGCGGGCAGTGTGTTGGACGAAGCGGACGTCATTGGCCGCGCATGAAAAGACGATCCAGATCTGTCATGGACAGTTGGGTCCAGGTCGGCCGGCCATGGTTGCACTGATCGGCGCGATCGGTGGCTTCCATGTCGCGCAGCAGCGCATTCATTTCCGGCAGGCTGAGCTGGCGGCGGGCGCGCACGGCACCATGGCAGGCCATGGTGGCCAGCAGTTCGTTGCGTCGTGCGGCGATCAGCTGGCTGGTAGGGTATTCGCCCAGGTCGGCGAGCAGGGCGCGGATCAGTTCGGTCGGTTGGGCCCGGGCCAGCAGTACGGGGACGCTGCGCAGGGTCAGTTGCTGCGGCCCGGCAATGGATAGTTCGAAACCCAGTTGGGTCAGCGTATCGGCATGAGTCTGCGCGGTCGCCATTTCACTGAGGCTGGCAGAGAGCACGACGGGTATCAGCAGGGCTTGCGTGGCGGGCGTGCGGGTATCCAGGGTTTGTTTGAGTTTTTCATAGAGGATGCGTTCGTGGGCGGCATGCATATCTACCAGGATCAGTCCGCTGGCGTTCTGCGCGAGGATGTAGATGCCATGCAGTTGGGCCAGGGCGTAGCCCAGTGGCGACGTGGTGTTTTCATTGGGGCCGGGAGGCGTGGCATCCAGGCCGCTTGCTGCCGCCGCAGCAAAATTCAGATAGTTCTCGTGTTGTCGCCGGCTTTCAGCAATGCCCAGTGAGGCTTGTCGCTGGCTGCTGTGGGCCGAGGAATAAGGAGAACCGGCTGTTGTCGCGAAAGCAGGTGCGGTGCGCAGCGTTTGACCGGGTTCCGCTGTGGTTGCGGCGTTGGTGTCGCTGGCAGAGGCCAGGGAGATGGCGGGCAGTGCGCTGAGCGGCGTGGCCAGCGTGCGCTGCAAGGCGTGAAAGATGAATTGATGGATACTGCGCGCATCGCGAAAGCGGACTTCGGTCTTGGCGGGATGGACGTTGACATCGACGCCATAGGGATCGAGTTCCAGAAACAGCACATAAGCCGGATGGCGGCTGCCGTGCAGGATGTCTGCATAGGCCTGGCGCACGGCGTGGGTCAGCAGTTTGTCGCGTACAAAGCGGCCATTGACGAAGAAGTACTGTTCATCACGTGTGGCCCGTGAATAGGCGGGCAGGGCTGCATAACCGCTGAGATGCAAGTCGCCGGCAGCAAGCTCAAGCGACCGTGCCTGTTCAAAGAATTCGCCGCCCAGCAAGTCGCGGATGCGTTGGGCGCTGTCGCTGCGACTCAGGCGCAATTTGCTGCTGCCGTTGTGAGCAAGACTGAAGGCGACATCGGGGCGGGCAATCGCCATGCGCAGCAGGGCTTCCTGGCAGTGGGCGAATTCGGTGGCTTCCGATTTGAGAAATTTGCGGCGGGCCGGTGTGTTGTAGTACAGGTCGGTAATTTCTATCACCGTACCGGCGCTGAGCGCAGCCGGTACCGGGGCGGAGGCGGCGTTTGCATTGCTGATGCGCCAGGCATGTTCGCTGTCGGCGGTGCGACTGGTCAGGTTGAGCCTGGCCACGGCAGCAATCGAGGCCAGCGCTTCGCCGCGAAAACCGAAACTGGCGACATGTTCGAGATCGTCAAGACTGCGGATCTTGCTGGTGGCGTGACGCATCAGGGCCAGGGGCAAATCGTCGCGGGAGATGCCGTGGCCGTCATCGGCAAGGCGGATCAATTGGCTGCCACCTGCGGCAAGTTGCACATCGATCTGCTGTGCGCCGGCATCCAGGCTGTTTTCCAGGATTTCCTTGAGTACCGAAGCGGGACGTTCGACGACTTCACCGGCAGCAATCTGGTTGATCAGCTGATCGGGAAGCGGCTGGATATGCGCAAGGCGCTGGCTGTGGCCGGGAGAGTTCATCCGTCGATTATATCCGGCTGCCTGTGGGCCTTCGGTGCTTCGGCTAGAATCGCGGCTTCGCGTGTGCTGCGCTGGTACGACATGGTATCGCACGGCATTGTTCTGGCAAGGCTTGAGGGCGTTTGGGGATTTTCATGGAAGATTTGTCTGTCATTGGACAGTTGCTTGATTTGATTCTGCATCTGGACAAGTATCTGGCGCTGCTGGTGCAGCAGTATGGCGTCTGGATCTATGCCCTGTTGTTTGCCATCATTTTTTGCGAGACGGGAGTGGTGATTTTCCCGTTCTTGCCGGGCGACTCCTTGTTGTTTGTTGCTGGCGCAACGGCCGCCACGGGGGGGATGGACATCGTGACCCTGTGTGCTGTGTTGTTTTTTGCGGCGGTTCTGGGGGACAACGTCAATTACTGGGTAGGTCATACGGTCGGACCGCGGGCTTTTCGCTGGGAGCATTCGCGCATCTTCAACAAGGCTGCGCTGCTGAAAACGCATCTGTTCTATGAGAAACACGGTGGCAAGGTCATCATCATTGCCCGCTTCTTGCCGTTGGCGCGGACATTCGCACCTTTTGTCGCAGGCATTGGCCGCATGACTTACATTCGTTTTTTCATGATGGATCTGCTGGGGGGTGTCATCTGGATCGGTTCGCTGACACTGGCAGGCTATTGGTTCGGCAATCAACCTTTGGTGAAGAACAATCTTTTTCTGGTGATACTCGCGATTGTCTTCATCTCTCTTGCGCCCGGCCTTATCGGTTTTCTCAAGCATCGGCGCAGGCAACGGCAGGTGTAGCGGCACAGAGGTCAGACGCCGGATTTGCTTACCATTTGCAGTCGGATGGCGGTAGATAGGCGGATGGCAGAAAGTTGAATGTTTGAATACGCGGGCGGCTCAGGTCGCAATAGCAGAGCAACAAGGCACAAACAACAAAAGGGCACAAATCAATTGTGCCCTTTTGTTTGACTGGCTGGCGGCCTTGGCTGCCGGTAGAGGCTGGTCCGCTTAGTCGGTGCGGGTTTCCACCATCTGCAATGGTTCATTGACGATCACTGGGGCAGGACGTGGTTTGCGACCGCGCTTTTGTACCGTCTCTTCAATCTGCACGGGGGCGTGATTGCTGCTGGTTTCGATCAATACCAGTCCGGCCTGCTCCAGGGAGGCACTCAAGTCGACGACAGGACTGGCCAGCTGGATAGGCTTGCCCGGCGCGCTTTCAGACTTCGACTCCGGTGCAGACATGGTTGGCTCGGGTGTTGCGCTGAGCGGCGATGTATTTGCGGTGTCCGGTACGCTCGGCGTACTTGAGGCAGCCATTTCCGCCGCATCAGGTACGTCATGGCCTGCCTGGGTTTCTGGCTGCGGCGTTGCAGCAGCGCTATCTGCCGGCAGGCTGGTCGCGGTGGTCGCGACAGCGGCGATACTGGCTGGGGCGCTTTCAGCGGCAGCCGTCGTGGTGATGTTGGCCGGCGCAGCGGCGGTTGCTGGCGGCGTTGCCGTGACCGTCTCGGCAGGGTTCTTGGCTTCTTCAGTCAGCGAAGCAGGCGCAGTGATTGCTGTGGCTGCGGCTGTGTCTGTGTCGGCGAGTGCCGCGACAGGCTGGGGCAGACTGGCGGCGGCAGTGGCTTGCGCTGTACTGTCCAAGGCCGTATCGGCGGTTGTCTGGACTTCGTTGCCTTCGCTGCGCCGGTCGCGACCACCCCGGCGTCCGCGACGACGTCCGCCTTCGCGCGGTTCGCGCGCCTCACGCGGTGTTTGGGATGCGTCTGCGGTGCTGGGGGGAACAGATGTTGCGTTCTGTGCGATGTCCAGTGGCAGGCTGGTTTCGCTTGCTTCGACGGTGGGTTGTTGCTTGGGCGGACGCGGCTGCCGTGGTTTGGCATTGCGTTGTTCACGTGGCTCGCTTGCGCTTTCGTCACGCTTTTCTCCGCGATTGCGCTGCGTGCGGCCCTGGCTTTCCGGTTTGTCTGTGCTGCTTTCCGGACGTGTCTGGCGATTGTCGCGGGATTCGCGCGGTTCGCGCTGACCGTTTTCGCTGCGCGACTGACGTCCACGCCCACCACGCCGGTTATCGTTGCGTTCGCCTTGTGTCCGACGCGAACGACCGTCAGTGATTTGATTGGTGGTGGTTGAGGTTTCGTTGCTGTCTGTCGGCGCCGGTTTGCTGCCACTGAACCAGGAAAGCAGGCGCGAAAACAGGCCGGGGCTGGTGGCCGGAACAGGCGCGTTTGCGGCCGCCGCGTTGCTGGATTCGCCATTGCCGTTTCTTGGTGCGACGATGGGAGCCGGCTGGCTGGGTGTGATGCCTTTGACGGCAGCTTCGGCACGTGTCTGACGGCCATCAATCTGGGCTGAAGGGGGCGTATAGGTCTTTTCGGCCGGGTTTTCCGCCATGGTGTAGCTGGGCTGGTTGCTGTCTTCCTGGTTGAGCTGGTCATGGCGCAGGCGCACGATGCTGTGCTGCGGCGTTTCCATGTGGATGTTGGGAATCAGTACCAGATTGACGCGATGGCGGATTTCGATCTTGGCGATATCCGTGCGCTTTTCATTGAGCAGGAAAGTGGCCACATCGACCGGCATCTGGCAGTGCAGGGCGCCGGTGTTTTCCTTCATCGCTTCTTCTTCGAGAATGCGCAGGATGTGCAGTGCCGAGGATTCGGTCGAGCGCGTGTGGCCGGTGCCGTTGCAGCGTGGGCAGGGAATGTAGCTGGTTTCGGCCAGGGTCGGGCGCAGACGTTGGCGCGACAGTTCAAGCAGGCCGAAGCGGCTGATCTTGCCCGTTTGCACGCGGGCACGGTCATAGCGCAGCGCATCGCGCAGGCGGTTTTCGACTTCGCGCTGGTTGCGCGTGTTTTCCATGTCGATGAAGTCGATCACGATCAGGCCGCCCAGGTCGCGCAGGCGCAGCTGGCGGGCGATTTCATCGGCCGCTTCACAGTTGGTCTTGAAGGCGGTTTCTTCGATATCGGTACCCTTGGTGGCTCGCCCGGAGTTGACATCCACCGAGACCAGCGCTTCGGTGTGGTCAATGACGATGGCGCCGCCGGAGGGCAGATTCACTTGGCGGGAATAGGCCGACTCGATCTGGTGTTCGATCTGGAAGCGTGAAAACAGGGGCACATCGTCCTGATAGCGCTTGACGCGGGCAACATTGCCCGGCATGACGTGCGACATGAACTGCTGGGCCTGTTCGAAGACATCCTGGGTATCGATGAGGATTTCACCGATCTCGGCGTGGAAGTAGTCACGAATGGCGCGAATCACCAGGCTGGATTCTTGATAGATCAGGAAGGCACCGGACTGTGAATTGGCTGCGCCTTCAATGGCGTTCCACAATTGCAGAAGATAATTGAGGTCCCATTGCAGTTCTTCGCTGGAACGGCCGATGCCGGCGGTGCGAGCGATCAGGCTGGCGCCTTTCGGTACTTCGAGGCTATCCATGATTTCGCGCAATTCCTGGCGCTCATCCCCTTCAACCCGGCGCGAGACGCCGCCGCCACGCGGGTTGTTGGGCATCAGCACCAGATAGCGGCCTGCCAGCGAAATGAATGTGGTCAGGGCTGCGCCCTTGTTGCCACGCTCGTCCTTGTCGACCTGGACGATCAGTTCCTGGCCCACTGTGAGCGCGTCCTGGATGCGGGCCTTGCCCGGTTCGAGATCCGGCTTGAAGTAGTTGCGCGAGACTTCCTTGAAGGGCAGGAAGCCGTGGCGATCTGCGCCGTAGTCGACAAAGGCTGCTTCGAGGCTGGGCTCGATGCGGGTGATGACGGCTTTGTAGATATTGCTCTTGCGTTGTTCCTTGGTGGCCGACTCGATGTCCAGGTCAATCAGTTTTTGACCATCGACGATCGCGACGCGGAGTTCTTCGGCCTGCGTCGCATTGAATAGCATGCGTTTCATGTTGTCTCCCGCGCGCACAATACACACGGGCAGAATCCAGTACACGGGCAGAACCCGGCCTCGCTCCCTGTTCGGCATCTGCCGGTGTCGGGAGGCTTCGCATCAGGATTGCAGTTTCAGGGGCATGGTTGAAAGTGGCCACAAAAAAACGGCGGATGGTTGATGTCTGGAGGGATCCGGGTGATGGCTTACTGGTTTTGTGGTGACGGGCTATGTAGCCTGTTCCTGATAGCCAGTGGTCATGCAGTGTTCTGTGTTCTGTCTGTTACTTGCTTTGTGCGCGCAACTTCGGTTGTCGTATCACTGCTTGTGGTGAGTGAAATAACCTTGGTGGTTTGCTGTGCAGTGGGTGATAATCTTGCGCTTTCTGTAGCGATCACGACAGTCGCACCTTGTTGGCAGTCATCCTGCTGGTGTCTGTGTGCTTCCGCCAGTGTATTCATGCTTCCCGAGGCCGGCATTCAATTCGCTGAATTCAAATTCGTGTTGAACGTTGAATTCGGTTTTGGTGCCGGTTTCATGCGGGCGCATGGATGGCTGCGAAGGCAAAATGAGGCAGCACAGGTTGAACCACTCAGGATGTACCAAAAACATCCCCGGGAGCGTCACCGGCGCCGCTTCGGGCCGTCGGGCACGCTTGCCGAAGGATGGCAAACCGCAAGCAGTATATTGGAAAATGAAGGGCTTGAGTAAAGATTCGGTGAATTGGCTGGAAGTCGGTGAAGAGGCCGAAGGGCAGCGTATCGACAATTTTCTGCTGCGTTTTTGCAAAGGTGTGCCCAAAAGCCATATTTACCGGATATTGCGCAGTGGCGAGGTCAGGGTGAATCGGCGGCGGGTTGGTCCTGAATACCGTTTGCAAACGGGTGACCAGGTTCGTGTGCCGCCCATCCGGCTGGCGATGCGCGCGGCGGATTCAGCCGTTGCCGTGCCGGCGTTTCCGGCCTGCGCTTTCCGCATCGTGCATGAAGATGATGCGTTGCTGGTGCTCGACAAGCCTGCCGGCATGGCCGTGCATGGGGGCAGTGGTATCAGCTTCGGGGTGATCGAGCAGTTGCGCCGCTTGCGGCCGGCTGCCCGTATGCTGGAACTGGCGCATCGCCTGGACCGCGAGACGTCCGGACTGCTGATTGTTGCTAAGAAGCGCTCGGCGCTGGCCCGTCTGCACGAGGCTTTTCGGCGCGGCAGCATCAATAAGCGCTATCTGACTCTGGTTAAGGGACAGTGGCTGGCCGAGCGCCAGGAAATCCGTTTGCCCTTGTTGAAGTATCTGACTGGCGAAGATGAACGTCGGGTCAGGGTTTCCAGTGAGGGCAAGGAAGCGCACAGCATCGTGCGTTTGTTGGTGCGCTGGCAGAATTACAGCCTGCTGGAAGTGGAACTAAAGACCGGACGCACCCACCAGATCCGTGTGCATCTGACGCATCTGGGCTTTCCTCTGGTGGGGGATGATAAGTATGGTGATTTCGGTCTGAACAAGGCGTTGCAGAAAGTCGGTTTGAAGCGCATGTTCCTCCATGCGGCAAGGCTGCGTCTGCGTCATCCACTGGATGCGGATGCCCCTGTGCTGGCACTGGCAGCCCCTTTGCCGGCAGAATTGCGCGATTTTCTGGTCTGGCTGGACCAGAACGAGACAAGATTATATGAAACACAGGGAGGTGATGCTGCATGGCGCAGTCTTTTGAACTGATCGTGTTCGACTGGGATGGCACGCTGATGGATTCTGCAGCGGCAATCGTTGCGGCCATTCAGGCGGCCAGCCGCGACCTGGGCGTGGTGCCGCCCACCGAGGAGCGCGCCCGTCATGTCATCGGACTGGGCCTGCACGATGCCATGCAGGTGGCCGTGCCTGGTCTTGATGCGGATTTTTATCCACAAATGAGTCAGCGCTATCGTCATCATTATCTGGCCCGCGATCATGAGCTGGCGCTCTTTCATGGGGTTCAGGAAATGTTGCAGAGCCTGCAAGAGGCCGGTTTCATGCTGGCCGTTGCCACGGGGAAAAGTCGTCTGGGTTTGCAACGCGCGTTGGAGCACAGCCGTTTGCATGACTACTTCCAGGCCACGCGCTGTGCTGACGAATGTCATTCCAAACCACATCCGCAGATGTTGCTTGAGTTGATGGATGAATTTGCCGTCGTGCCTGGGCAGACGCTGATGATCGGTGATACCACCCATGATCTGCAAATGGCGAAGAATGCGGGTGTGGCGTCGCTGGCGGTAGCCTACGGCGCCCATTCCCGGACATTGCTGGAGGCCGAGTCGCCGTTGCTGTGTGCTGATTCGGTTGCCGAAGTGCACAATTGGTTACTGCGGAACGCGTAAGCAGGCAGGTAGATGTCGATATCCACAGAGCGTTTGCTGTGTGCCAGCGCAGTCCTGAAGGATGGTGGTGATGGTGTGCGCTTCACGGTCAGCCGGCATGGCGTCGAAGAGCCTGCGTTTGTTGTCCGTTATCGCGGTGTGGCACATGCCTACATCAACCGTTGCGGGCATGTACCAATAGAACTGGATTGGCAGGAAGGCCGGTTTTTTGACCTGACTGGTGATTATCTGATCTGTGCGGCACATGGTGCGATCTATGCGCCTGAGTCCGGACGCTGTCTGGGCGGGCGTTGCAGCGGTCAGGGGTTGGCATCGCTGACTGTTGTCGAACGCGATGGCAATATCTATTTGAAGGAATGACATGAGCACAGTTGATCACGCAGGACACCCGGGCGGCGCCACAGCAAGAGCCGAGTCTGGCGGGGAGTGCCGGGCCCTCGAACGGATAGCCCTTGAGGCGATAGCCGAGCAGCGACGCAGCCGACGCTGGCGCATTTTTTTCAGGTTGCTGGGATTGGGCTGTCTGTTTTTCTTCCTGGCCATCATGGGGGGCTGGGGAGATTCAGTCGAAGGTTTTGGTGAAGCGCCTTCCCATACCGCACTGGTGCGGATACAAGGGGCAATCGAGGCCAGCAGCGAAGCCAGTGCGGAACGTATCATCGGTGCGCTGCAAGCCGCTTTTGATGACAGGAAGACGCAGGCTGTCATT
The DNA here is from genome assembly GCA_019105045.1 of Sterolibacterium sp. Classification (GTDB taxonomy): domain Bacteria; phylum Pseudomonadota; class Gammaproteobacteria; order Burkholderiales; family Rhodocyclaceae; genus Sterolibacterium. Next base: position 10,352 of record JAHRWT010000105.1, on the reverse strand, counting down.
CTCAGTATCAACAGCCCGGGCGGCTCACCCGTGCAGGCGGGCATGATCAATGATGAAATTATCCGCCTACGCGACAAGCATCCGGATACACCCTTGTATGTCGTGGTCGAGGATTACTGCGCTTCGGGAGGCTACTACGTGGCGGCGGCGGCAGATCGGATTTTTGTCGACAAGGCCAGCATGGTGGGGTCAATTGGTGTGCTGATCGAAGGCTTTGGTTTTACGGGCGTCATGGACAAGCTGGGGATCGAGCGCCGTCTGCTGGTGGCGGGGCAGAACAAGGGGTTTCTTGATCCTTTCCTGCCGCAGGCGACGGAGCAGAAGGCACAGGCTCTTCGCTTGCTCGATGAGATTCATCAGCAATTCATTACGGTCGTGCGCAAGGGGCGCGGCGCGCGCCTCAAGGAAGATGCCGGTGAGGATTTGTTCAGCGGTCTGATGTGGTCCGGAGCGCGCAGCATCGAACTCGGTCTGGCAGATGCTTACGGTACCGTTGATTCGGTGGCGCGCGATGTCGTCAAGGTGGAGAATATTCGCGATTACACCATCAAGCAGAATTTTGCCGAGCGATTTTCCAGCCGTTTTGGTGCCGGTCTGGCGGAGAGCGTGGCCGAACGTGCAGGCGCCCTGAACTGGCGTTGATGACCGGAAAACTCAGGGGATATCAATACCTTCATTGCGCAGCATGTGGCAAAGCGCAATCAGGGGCAAGCCGATGAGAGCGTTTGGATCGTCGCCCCGCATGGCATCCATCAGCGCAATTCCCAAACCTTCTGATTTTGCGCTGCCAGCGCAGTTGAGCGCGTTTTCCCGATCGAGATAACGCTGGATTTCAGCATCGTCAAGCTGACGAAAGCGTACCACCGTAGGTATCCCGCTGACCTGGCAGTGCCCGCTGGCAGCATTGAACAAACACAAGCCTGTATGGAAAATCACCTCTTTTCCACGCATTGACTGTAGCTGTTGCATGGCATTCTCCCGGGTTCTCGGTTTGCCGTAGATACTCTGGCCACAGTAAGCCACCTGGTCGCTGCCGATGATCAGTGCGTCGGCATGTTCTTTGGCGGCTGCCTGGGCTTTTTCCCGGGCCAGGCGTTCGGCTGTTGCCGGCGGCGCTTCTCCGGGCAGGGCGGTTTCGTCAATATCGGGGGCGAAGGTTGAGAACGGGATTTGCAGTCTTGCCAGGAGTTCACGGCGAAAGCTGGAAGTTGAGGCAAGAATCAGGCGGTTGGCAGGTTTCATGGCAGGTTTTTCTGTGATGGAGGCTGGCCGATATGGCTGACAAGGGAGCAGCGGTGGGTTGTCTGGCCGTTGATTTTCTTGCGGATGGGTTTTGACTGGAGGCACAAAAGATAATATTATCCCGCGTTTGCATTGCGGCAGGGCAGGATGCAGTTGAGCGGTATTACCATCGATAGTCTCGAGTTTGCTCGCAGCGGGCGGAAAATGTCTGGCAGCGTGGCCTTGGCCGCATTGCAACGATTGGCAGACAGCCTCTCCGATCAGGAAGGCGAACTGACCTGGTCGATACGCGGTGAGATGAGCGAGGGTTTGAATGGAGAGCGGCAGGCCTGTCTGTGGATTCAGCTCAGCGGCGAAGTCAGGCTGGTGTGTCAACGTTGCCTTGCGGCATTGCCTTTTTCGCTGGCAGTTGAAAACTGTCTCTTGCTGATTCCGTCGGGTGAGCCTTGGCCAGAAGAGACGCTGGAGGATTTGCTGACCAGCAGTTCCGATCCCATCGAGGCGCTGCCTGCGCAGCCTTTGCTGGATCTGGTCGAGGATGAAGCTTTGCTGGCGCTGCCGCTGGCTCCCCGTCATGCAAGCTGCGGCGTGCCGGAACATGATGATGGCAGGGCGGCTGCATCACCTTTCGCGCAGTTGGCACAGTTGAAGAAACATTGAAAAGTTCAAGAGTCATATACGTTTTTGAAGGAGTTGCAAAATGGCTGTTCAGCAGAACAAAAAGTCCCCTTCCAAGCGCGGAATGCATCGCGCCCACGATTTTCTGACAGCGCCTCCGCTGGCAGTGGAGGCAAGCACGGGTGAGGTGCATCTGCGTCACCACGTCAGCCCCAGCGGTTATTACCGCGGCAAGAAAGTTGCCAAGGGCAAGAGCGAGTAAATCTGTCTGCGGTCGTCTGCTGCAGGATGTGCCGTTGCCAATGAACATGGGTAACGGTTGTCTTTGCACGCGACTGGATTTCATCCGGCATATTTGAATATCTTCAGGCCCCGGCGGAATGGCTGCGGTCTGTTCGTTTCCGGTTACTCCAATGACGGTCACTCTGGCCATAGATTGCATGGGCGGCGACCATGGCCCCGGGGTCACGGTGCCTGCCGCTCTGGATTTTCTGCGCAAGGATACGGATTGTTCCGTCATCCTCGTCGGGCGTGAAGAGGTTATTTCTCCTTATCTGGGCAAGGCGGCAGCGCAGTTTGCCGGTCGTCTGCGCATACGTCATGCCACTGAAACCGTGGATATGACCGATCCGGTTGCCACTGCGTTGCGTCTCAAGAAAGACTCGTCGATGCGCGTGGCGATTGATTTGGTCAAATCCGGCGAGGCCCAGGGTGCTGTATCGGCGGGCAATACCGGGGCGCTGATGGCGATTTCGCGATTCGTTCTCAAGACGTTGCCCGGTATTGATCGTCCGGCCATTGCCACGGCGATGCCGAACATCAACGGCTATACCTATATGCTCGATCTGGGCGCCAATGTCGATTGCGAACCCGAGCATCTGCTGCAGTTTGCCGTCATGGGGGCCCAATTGGTATCTGCTCTGGAGCACAAGGAACAACCGAGTGTCGGGCTGCTGAATATCGGTGAGGAACTCATCAAGGGCAATGATGTGGTCAAGCGCGCCGGTGAGTTGCTGCGCGACAGTGGCCTGAATTTCTACGGCAATGTTGAAGGTGATGACATCTTCGAGGGAACCGTGGATCTGATCGTCTGTGATGGTTTCGTTGGCAACGTCACCCTGAAGGCTTCGGAAGGTCTGGCGCACATGGTGTTCGAAGCCTTGAAGCATGAGTTCACGCGTAATGTGTTCACCAAGTTTGCGGCTTTGATGGCCTTGCGTGTACTCAAGTCTTTCAAGCGACGTTTTGATCCGCGCCGTTATAACGGCGCAGGCTTGCTTGGGCTGCGCGGGGTGGTTGTCAAGAGTCACGGTTCGGCCGATGCCGTTGGCTTTTTCAATGCGCTGGAACGAGCCGCCGAAGCTGCGCGCAACCGTCTGCCGGAGCGTATTGCCGAGCGCATGGCGCATATGCCGATAATCAACCAGACTCCGCACGCTGTCGGATCGTAATGCAGATGAAACCTGATCAGACGCAACATTCCGTCATTCATGCCCGGATTACCGGTACCGGCAGTTATTTGCCAGGTGCGCCGGTCAGCAACGATGACCTGCGCACGCGCGGCATCGATACCAGCGACGAATGGATTGTCGAGCGCACCGGTATCCGCGCCCGTCATCTGGCGAGCGAAGGTGTGACCTCCAGCGATCTGGCGCTTGAAGCCTGTCGCCGGGCGCTTGAAGCGGCTGGACGGCTGGCCGATGAAGTGGATTTGATTGTCTATGCAACCTCGACGCCGGATTTCATTTTTCCCAGCAGTGCGGCGATCCTTCAGCGCAAGCTGGGGATCAGGAACGGCGGCGCGGCTTTTGATGTGCAGGCGGTGTGTACCGGTTTCATCTACGGCCTGACTGTTGCGGAAAAATTCATACGCTCCGGTTCGCACAAATGCGCTCTGGTAGTGGGTGCCGAAGTGTTCTCTCGTATTCTGAATTGGGAAGACCGTGGTACCTGCGTCCTGTTTGGCGACGGTGCCGGGGCCGTGGTGCTTGAAGCCAGCGAACAGCCTGGCATACTGGCTTCCTCCTTGCATGCTGATGGCAGCTATAGCGACATTCTTTCCGTTCCCGGTCAGATCAGCCAGGGTCTGGTGACAGGCTCTCCTTTCCTGCAGATGGATGGCAAGGCCGTGTTCAAGTTTGCCGTCAAGGTGCTTGCCGAAACCGCAGGTGAAGTGCTTGAGGCGGCCGGAATGAATACGCTGGATATCGATTGGTTGATTCCGCACCAGGCGAATATCCGCATACTTCAGGCAACAGCGAAAAAACTGGAACTGTCCGAAGACAAGGTCATTGTCAGCGTTGACCGCCATGGCAACACTTCGGCTGCCTCGGTGCCACTGGCGCTCGATATGGCTGTGCGTGACGGCAGGATCAAGCCCGGCCATACGCTGCTGCTTGAAGGCGTGGGCGGTGGCTTCACGTGGGGCGCGGTTCTGCTCAAGTTCTGATTGCCCGGCTGTCTGTCTGGTAAGTATCGACAAAGGAAACACGCATATGAAGTTCGCACTGGTTTTTCCCGGTCAGGGATCACAGAAGCTCGGCATGATGGCAGCCTATGGCGACCATCCCGTGATTCGCGATACTTTCAGTGAGGCTTCGAACGCACTTGGCCGAGATCTTTGGCAGCTGGTGACGGAAGGCCCGGCCGAGGCGCTCAACCAGACGGTGAATACCCAGCCGCTGATGCTCACTGCCGGCATTGCGGCTTATCGCCTGTGGTTGGCAGAGGGTGGCCCGCAGCCGGCCTGCGTTGCCGGGCACAGTCTGGGCGAATATTCGGCGCTGGTCGCCGCAGGCGTCATCAGTTTTGCTGATGCCGTGCCACTGGTTGAACTGCGTGCCCAGGCCATGCAGGCGGCTGTCCCTGCAGGGACAGGCGGCATGGCGGCGATTCTGGGGCTGGAGCTGGCTGAGGTACGCGCTGCCTGCGCTGCAGCAGAACAGGGTGAAGTTGTCGAAGCCGTCAATCTGAACGCACCGGAACAGACGGTGATCGCTGGTCATGCCACTGCCGTGCAGCGAGCCGCCGATCTGTGCAAGGCCAAAGGAGCCAAACGCGCCGTGATGTTGCCGGTTTCCGCACCATTTCATTGCGCATTGATGCGTCCAGCCGCAGAAAAACTCAAGCAAAAACTGGCAACATTGACGCTGCAGGTGCCACAGATTCCCCTCGTCAATAATGTCGATGTAGCCATTGTGAGCGACCCCGAACAGATCAAGGATGCCCTGGTTCGGCAGGCGGCCGCACCGGTGCGCTGGGTTGAGATCATGCAGGCGATGGCGGCACAAGGGGTGACGCATGTTTATGAATGTGGCCCCGGCAAGGTACTCGCCGGGCTTTCCAAACGCTGTGCAGAAACACTGGAAGGTGGCGCCCTGGCCGATGCGGCAGCGATTGCTTCGGCAATTGCTGCACTGGCTGCGCCGGCGACATCGCACGCTTGAGCTCTGACATCCAGCGATTGATTGCAGCAGCAAAAACAAGGGAGAAGATACATGCTGACAGGACAGATTGCTCTGGTTACCGGCGCTTCACGCGGGATTGGTCGGGCCATCGCGCTGGAACTTGGCAAGCTGGGTGCCATTGTGGTGGGAACGGCAACCAGCGCGGAAGGCGCGGCAGATATCCAGAAAGGACTCGATGCCGCGGGTATCCAGGGCTGGGGCGCGATGCTCAACGTCACCGATGCGGCGGCATGTGAAACCCTGATGGCTGAAATCGAGAATAAATTCGGTACGGTGGGCGTGCTTGTCAATAACGCCGGCATTACCCGTGACAACCTGGCCATGCGCATGAAAGACGACGAATGGGATGTGGTCGTCGATACCAACCTGAAAGCGGTCTTCCGCATGTCCCGGCTGGTCATGCGCGGCATGATGAAGGCGCGCAATGGCCGTATCATCAATATTACCTCCGTGGTCGGTGCGGCCGGCAATCCGGGGCAGGCCAACTACGCGGCTGCCAAGGCCGGCGTGGCCGGCATGACGCGGGCACTGGCACAGGAACTGGGCAGCCGCAACATCACGGTGAATTGCATTGCGCCGGGTTTCATCGATACCGACATGACCAAGGCACTGCCGGATGCGCAGCGTGATGTCCTGCTCGGCAAGATTCCGCTGGGGCGCCTTGGTCAGGCCGATGAAATTGCGGCGGCTGTCGGGTTTCTTGCCAGCCCGCGCGCCAGCTACATCACCGGTGCAACATTGCATGTCAATGGGGGCATGTACATGAGCTGATGAGGCTTTTTGCAGGTGCGCTACAGCACTTGCGCGTGTATACATTCTGTTAAAATAAAACATTCATTCATCACACCCGACAAACAGGGAAGGAGTAGTCCATGGAGAACATCGAACAACGTGTCCGCAAGATTGTCGCCGAGCAGCTGGGCGTCAATGAGTCCGAAATCAAGAATGAATCCGCATTTGTTGATGATCTGGGTGCCGATTCGCTGGACACCGTTGAACTGGTGATGGCGCTTGAAGAAGAATTCGAGTGCGAGATTCCGGATGAAGAAGCCGAGAAGATCACCACCGTGCAGCAGGCCATTGACTATGTCAATAATCACCTGAAGAAATAATCGACTACAGGCAGCAAGGGCCACCAGTTGCGGGTGTTGCTGGCCTGAAGCTTGCCACCGCAGGGTGGCTGCGCATATAACAACAAATCGGAAAAACAGAGGGAGAAGGTCTTGGCGCGTCGAAGAGTCGTCGTTACCGGTCTGGGTATCATTTCGCCCGTAGGCAATACCATCCCGGCAGCCTGGGACAGCATTGTTGCAGGGCGTTCCGGGATAGGTCGCATCACTCGCTTCGACGCATCAACATTTGCCTCGCAGATCGCCGGAGAGGTCAAGGACTTCAACGTCACTGACCACCTGCCGGCCAAGGATGCGCGGCGTATGGATACCTTCATCCATTACGGTCTGGTCGCCGGTATGCAGGCATTCAAGGACAGCGGGTTGGAAATCACCGCCGAGAATGCCGAGCGTGTCGGTGTCAATATCGGTTCGGGCATCGGCGGCTTGCCGATGATCGAAGAAACTCACAACGAATATCTTGCTGGTGGCCCACGCAAGATTTCTCCTTTTTTTATTCCCGGCACCATCATCAACATGATTTCCGGCCATCTGTCCATCATGTATGGCTTGAAAGGTCCGAATCTGGCGATGGTGACGGCGTGTACCACGGCCACGCACTGCATCGGTGAATCCGCGCGCATGGTCGAATATGGCGATGCCGATGTGATGATTTGCGGTGGTGCCGAATCCACCGTAGTGCCTTTGGCCATTGGTGGCTTTGGTTCGGCACGGGCGCTGTCCACGCGCAATGACGATCCACTCACGGCCAGTCGCCCCTGGGACAGGGATCGCGATGGTTTCGTGCTGGGCGAGGGTGCCGGTGTCATGGTGGTTGAGGAATACGAACACGCCAAGGCGCGCGGTGCGAGAATCTACGCCGAAATCGCGGGCTATGGCATGAGCGCGGATGCTCATCATATGACCGCACCCGCTGAAGACGGTGATGGCGCGCGGCGCTGCATGGTCAATGCGCTGCGCAATGCCCAGATGAACATGGACGAGGTGGATTACATCAATGCCCATGGCACATCGACTCCACTGGGTGATATTGCCGAAACCATGGCGGTCAAACGCTGTTTTGGCGACCATGCCAAGCGCCTGGTGGTGAATTCGACCAAGTCGATGACAGGTCATCTGCTGGGTGCGGCGGGTGGGGTTGAGGCGGTCTTTTCGGCCTTGGCCGTGCATCATCAGATTTCGCCGCCGACCATCAATATTTTCAATCAGGACGCGCAGTGCGATCTTGATTATTGCGCCAATACCGCGCGCAAGATGGAGATCCGTGCCGCCCTGTCCAATTCCTTCGGCTTTGGCGGCACCAACGGCACCTTGGTGCTGCGCCGTATCTGAGTCAGGCGGTTGCCGTCGTGCAACTGCCCTGGCAAATCACCCTGCGACCTTCAGGAAGACTGGCTGCGCTGCTCTGGCTGGCGCATGGTGGAATCGCCTGTACGCTGATCCTGTTGCTATTGCGACGGCCTGAGTTGTCATGGCTGCTGCTTGTGTTGCTGTCCGTCACGGCCGTGTCCTTGTTCGTGCAGATGCAGCACCTGTATGGGGCGCGGCGTGTGCTTGGATTGACGCTGAACAAGGATGGTACGATCAGCGTGCAATGCAGCGATCAGACCTGCCTGCAAGGACGCATCAAGCCTCAGACAGCGGTGTGGCCGTGGATGGCTGTACTGTTGCTGCGCCTGGATGACGGTCGGCATTGGTCGTTAACCGTGCTGTCGGATGCCTTGTCTGATGATGATTTTCGTCGTCTGCGCCTTTGGCTGCGCTGGTTTGCACTGAACGAATCTGCTGCAGGTAAGCGCCAGGCAGCGAGCAGACGTGGCTGAAATCATCCGCGCTGTCTGATTCTTGCAGCCTGATGCACTTGCTCTGCGTCGCCGTCCTGGCGGTTCTTGCGCCGTTGGATTGTGGGCCGCAACACTGTGCGGCGGGCCTTGGCGAGTAGTTGTGGATAGTCTCGGCTGTAGTGCAGCCCGCGACTTTCCTTGCGCTGTTGTGCGCTGCGTACGATCAGGTGCGCTGTCAGAACCAGATTGCGCAGCTCGATCAGATCATTGCTGACGCGGAAGTTGGCGTAGTATTCATCGATTTCCCGTTCCAGCAGGCGAATACGGTGCAAAGCACGTTCCAGCCGCTTGTTGGTACGCACGATGCCAACATAGTCCCACATGAAGCGGCGCAGTTCGTCCCAATTGTGGGCGATGACGATTTCTTCGTCGGCATCGGTGACGCGGCTTTCGTCCCAGGGTGGAATGGCCGGCAGCGGGCGCGACGGGGCGGCGAGAATATCCTGCGCGGCGGCTTCGGCAAACACCAGGCATTCAAGCAGTGAGTTGCTGGCCAGGCGATTGGCGCCGTGCAGGCCGGTGCCTGCGGTTTCACCGATCGCATACAGACCGGGCAGATCGGTGCGGGCGTGCAGGTCGACAAGAACGCCGCCACAACTGAAGTGGGCAGCAGGCACGACGGGAATGGGGTCGCGGGTGATGTCGATGCCCAGTTCCAGGCAGCGCGCGTGAATGTTGGGAAAATGTTCGCGGATGAAGCTGGCGGGTTGGTGGCTGATGTCGAGAAACACGCAATCCAGGCCATGCTTCTTCATTTCGAAATCGATGGCCCGCGCCACGATGTCGCGGGGCGCCAGTTCGGCGCGTGGGTCGTGATCCGGCATGAAGCGCGTGCCGTCGGCCAGCCGAAGCAGGCCACCTTCACCACGTACGGCTTCGGAAATCAGAAAAGACTTGGCGTCCTGATGGTAAAGGCAGGTGGGATGAAACTGCACGAACTCCATGTCGGCGACGCGGCAACCGGCCCGCCATGCCATGGCAACGCCATCGCCAGTGGCGGTATCCGGATTTGTGGTGTACAGATAGACCTTGCCGGTACCGCCGGTCGCCAGGACTGTCTGGGGCGCACGGAAGGTCTTGACGTGGTTTGTTGCAATATCGAATACATAAGCCCCGAGACAGGCGTCATCGGCCAGTCCCAGCTTGCTGCCGGTGATCAAATCAATGGCAATGTGATGTTCGAAAGTCTGGATGTTTGGGTGGCGGCGTACCTTGTCTGTCAAGGTTTCCTGAACGGCGGCCCCGGTTGCGTCATCGACATGGATCACCCGCCGGTGGCTGTGTCCGCCTTCGCGGGTCAAGTGGTAGCCAATGTCGGAATTGGTGTCACGGGTGAAATGTACGCCCTGGCTGATCAGCCACTCAATGGCTTGGCGCCCGTGCTCGACCACAAGACGAGTGGTGGCCGGATCACACAGGCCGGCGCCGGCAGTGAATGTGTCCTGGATGTGAGCTTCGATGGTATCGGTTGAATCGAGTACGGCAGCGATGCCACCCTGAGCCCAGCCAGAAGCCGAGTCCTCAAGCGCTTTCTTGGTGATGATGGCAACCCGTTGCTTGTCCGCCAGGCGTAGTGCCAGGGACTGGCCAGCCAGGCCGCTGCCAAGTATCAATACGTCAAAGTCGATCACGATGCGGAATACCCGTTCCGTGCCAGTCGATGAAAAATGGTTCGGAAATATATCACGACGGCTTGTCAGGCATGTGGGGCATGGCAGGAAAAAGGGGGCGCAAGGGAACTTTTCAAAGGCCCGCCAGTCATTTCGTCAGGCTGATCGATGTACCGAATGTGCGGGTAGCAGGGTGGCAGGGTGTCGGTTTGCCCGGTTGCTGATGTGTTGCAACAGGCTGGTTTGACGGATGGGTCGGCTATACTCTTCGCTTTGACCATTTCCTCATCCGGCAATTATTGGCGCATCGTGAGTGATCGGGAAACAGACCAGATACTGGTTGAACGTGTGCAGCAAGGGGACAAGCAGGCTTTTGGTCTGCTGGTTGCCAAGTATCAGCGCAAGTTGATGCGACTGGTCTCTCGTCTGGTCCGCGACCAG
>JAHRWT010000046.1 GCA_019105045.1 Sterolibacterium sp. | reverse complement strand
GTTGCGCATCACCTCCACCGCCGGGATGCGGCTGCCATCGGGTTTCTTGATGAGGCGTTGGGAAACGATGGCGCGCAAGGTGACGGCCAGGTCGGCCAGCAGTGCCGGGCGGTTCTCCAGGGGATACAAGCTGATGATGCGCGCCAGCGCATGATAGCTGTTGTTGGCGTGCAAGGTCGCCAGGCACAGATGGCCGGATTGTGCGTAGGCGATGGCCTGCGTCATGGTTTCACGGTCGCGCACTTCGCCGATGAAGATGCAGTCGGGCGCCTGGCGCAGGGCGTTTTTCAGGGCGGTGTGGTAATTGTGGGTATCACTGCCCAGCTCACGTTGATTGACGATGGAACGCTTGTTCTTGAAGACGAACTCGATCGGGTCTTCCAGGGTCAGAATGTGGCCGCTCCTGCGTTCATTGCGGAAATCGAGCATGGCGGTCAGCGTGGTGGTCTTGCCGCAGCCGGTAGCACCCACCATCAGGATCAGCCCGTGCTTTTCCATGATGACTTCAGCCAGCACGGCGGGGACATTCAGCGTTTCCAGGGCGGGAATTTGTTCCGGAATGTAGCGCACGACAAGGGCTGGCGTGCCTTTCTGGCGGAACACGGAAAGCCGGAAATTGCCTATCTCGGGCAGCGTGTAGTTGCAGTTGAGTTCCAGCGCTTCTTCAAACTCGCTGAGCTGGCTTGCGCTGAGGACTTCGTGCAGCAGGTTGTTGATGATTTCCGGCGTCATCAGCTGCTGGTTGATCGGTATGGCAATGCCGTTGATCTTGATGTTGATCGGCGCCCCGGCGGAAATGAAGATATCCGAGGCTTTCTTGTCCGCCATCAGTTGAAACAGTTTTTGCATTGCGCTCATGCTGGGCATCCCGTGTTCTGGTTGCACGCATTAGACTGTGTGCGTGCAGGATGGAAATCGTATGTGGCGTGTGGCGTGTGCCGTGCGGATTGTGTATTGCGTATCGTGTATTGCCGGTGAAATCTGAAGGCTGTGCGATGTTGCGGTATTCATGGCGCGATGGCCCGATAATACGAGGTTGTAGAGACAAACCTGGACCGGATTATATGGCAGCAAACAAAGACCGTATCCTTGCCCCCATGGCCTTGCTGGTGGGTGCGGCCACATGGGGCTTGATCTGGTACCCCTATCGTTTGTTTGACCAGGTGGGGCTGTCGGGTCTGCCTGCCACCACGCTGACTTATCTGGTGGCTTTCCTGCTCGGCGCAGTCGTCTTGCGCAAGCGGCTGGCCGGGTTCTGGCAAGTGTCGCGTGGCAGTGCCGGGGCCGCGCGTTTCGACTGGCGTCTGCCGTTGATCGGCCTGACGGCAGGCGCCTGCAATCTGGGCTATGTACTGGCGACCTTGCATGGCGAAGTCATGCGGGTGGTCCTGCTTTTCTATCTGGCACCACTGTGGACCGTGTTCTGGGCTTACTGGCTGCTGGGCGAACGTCTCAATCGTGCGGGCCGGTTGGTGATCGCCTTGTCGTTGAGCGGCGCCTTCGTCATGCTCTGGCATCCCGAACTGGGTCTGCCCTGGCCGGTCAGCGGTGCCGAGTGGCTGGGACTGCTGGCCGGTTTTCTGTTCGCCTTGTCGAATGTGTTGATCCGCCAGGCGGCGGATCTGACGGTGGAGGCAAAATCCATGGCGGTGTTTATTGCCGCCGTCCTGCTGGGCATCCTGCTTCTGCCGGTGGAAAACCTGCTGCTGGGCGGGGATGGCGATCTGCTGGCAGCGTATGCCCGTCCCTTTCATGGCCAGATGCAAGCCTGGCATTGGGGCATGTTGTTGCTGGTTGGTCTGGTGCTGCTGCTGGTTCATCTGATCGTCCAGTATGGATTGACCCACGTGGCCGCCAATCGGGCCATCGTGATCTTCATCTTCGAACTGGTGGTTGCCGCGCTGTCATCCTGGCTGTTGGTCGATGAAACCATGGGGCTGCGCGAATGGCTGGGCGGCGCCATGATCATCACTGCCAGTCTGTTTTCCGGGCAGATGGCGGCGGATGCACCGGAGTCGCGTGAAACTGACGGCGCAGCCAATGACGAGGCGGCCCGCAGACCATCGCCGCCTTGCGCTTGAGCAAGGCGCGCCCTATATTTACTGGTTGCCTGCTGTTGACGAAAGCTGCATCGATGTTTGAACCATTCAAGTCCTGGTACGCACAGCGCCACACTTACGCCCGCGACTGGCAGGCGCGCACAGGAGGCGAGGTGGTGGCCATCATGTGCACCTATGTGCCTGAAGAAATCCTGATCGCGGCGGGCATGTTGCCGGTGCGCGTGCTGGGGGCGCATCAGACGCAGAATGTGGCCGAGCCGCATATCTTCGGCATGTTCTGCCCATTCAGCCGCGATTCGCTGGCCCAGGGGCTGCTCGGGCATTACGACTATTGTTCCGGCCTGGTGCTGGCGCAGTCTTGTCTGCATTATCGGCAGACCTTCACTTCCTGGCGGGATCACGTGGCCAGCGTGCGTTGGGATTACTACCTGCCCATGCCCAATGAAGTGCAATCGGTTTTTGCCCGCGCCCTGCATCGACAGGAAGTGCAGCACTTCTGTGATTTCATCGGCGAGCGACTGGGCAGGCCGATTGCCCAGGAAGCCTTGCAGGAAGCACTGGAACTGGTCAATGAAAACCGCCGCCTGCTGCGCCAGTTGTTTGCCCTGCGCCAGGCTGCGCAGCCGCCACTGAGCGGGGCCGAGGCGCTGTATGCCTCATTGACGGCGCAATTCGTCGACAAGCGCGAGCACAATCAGCAGTTGCGCCGGGTGCTGGCTGAACTGCCGCAGCGCGCGGCATCCGGTGTATCAGGTGCCACTGGTGCAACGGGTGCAACAGGCGTGCGCCTGATGACCATCGGCTCGGAAAACGACGACATCGGTTTCATGGAAATGATCGAGACGCTGGGGGCAACCATCGTCATCGACGATCAATGCTCCGGCACCCGCAATTTCTGGAATGAAGCGCGGCCACACGAAAATCCGGTCGCCGCGATTGCCGATCGCTACTGCGCCCGGCCCGCTTGCCCAACCAAGGATTATCCGGCGCATACCCGCTTTGATCATGTGCTGAATCTGGCGCGTGAATATCACGTTGAAGCAGCGATTTTTCTGCAGCAGAAATTCTGTGATCCTCACGAAGGCGATTACCCCGGATTGCGTCGGCATCTGGAAGATCATGGCATTCCCACCATGCTGCTGGAGTTCGACATCACCAATCCGCTGGGGCCATTTCGCACGCGGATCGAGGCGTTTCTGGAAACGCTGGCCGAGGAGGATTTGTTCTGATGGCGGATTGGCACCCCAGCGAACCCCTGCAATGCTGGCCCAAGGCCAAGGCGCTGCGGGAAAAATACTATCGTGACTACGCCACGGCCAAGGAGCGCGGTGGCATCCGCTGGGCAGGCTCGGCCTGGACGCTGGATGCGCTGCCCACGGCCTTGGGGCGCGATGTCTATCCACTCACCGGCGAGCCTTATGCCGCCTCCATCGCCCACGACCGGGCCTTCAATCTGGCTGCGCAAAATGCCGTGGAAGCCGCCGGTTTTGCCCGTGATCTGTGCGCTTACATGCGCAGTTACTGGGGTTCGATCTATCTGAATCGCTATCTCGATGGCCGGCCGTTTCCCAAGCCGGATTTCAATTTTCAGACCACCATCTGCTGCTCCCACGCCAAGTGGTATCAGCATGCCGCCCAGCTTGAAGGCACGCCAGTGCGTTTCATCGATGTCTCGGTCGGGCCTTACAAGGATTTGAACGCAGATCGCTTGCAGTATGTGGTCGATCAGGCGCTGGCCTCCATTCCCTGGCTGGAAGAAGTCAGTGGGCGGCATTTTGACGATGAGTTGTTTGTTGAAGCCGTGCAGAACGAAATGCGCTCGACCTCGCTGTGGGCGGAAATCTGCTGCCTCAATCGGGCCAAGCCAGCACCGCTGGATGAGAAAACCATGTTTTCGCTTTACGTCATGGCGACCTTGCACAAGTCCTCGCGCTGGTGCGCGGATTTCTATCAGGAATTACGCGACGAAGTGGCCGACCGCGTGGCGCGCGGCATTGCCGCCGTGCCGCAGGAACGCTGCCGCTTGATTTCCGATACCCAGCCGCCCTGGGCCTTTCTCAAGCTCTACCGCTATCTGGAAGAATTCGGCGCCGTTTCCGTGGGCTCGCTCTACACTTTCGGCTTGGAAGGCATCTGGGAAGACAAGCCCGATGGCACTTGGGGGCCGCGCACCACGCCGATGGCTCTGGGCTTGCCGATGAACAGCCGCGAAGAAGTGATGCGCCTGTACTGCGACTGGAACCTGTCCAAACCACAGTGGCAGCATTTCTACGATCCGCGCCTGAAAACCGCAATGATGCAGCGCATTGTCCGCGAATGGCAGGTCGATGGCGTGATCCTGCATCTCAATCGCGGCTGTGAAGGCTTGAGCCTGGGCATCATGGAAAACCGTCTGGGACTGACGCAGGCGGGCATTCCGGTGATGACTTACGAAGGCAACATGGGCGATGAGCGCGAATTCGATTATGAGCGCACCAAGAACCGCATCGACGCTTTCATGGAAATGCTGGGCCAGAGGCATGATTTTGCAGCGCCGGCAATGACTTCCGGCGCAGGGGCTTTTGCATGATCGTCGCCGGTATCGACATGGGTGCGCGCAGCATCAAACTGGTGCTGCTGCAACAGGAAGCCGGGCAGGGCGCTCCACAGCAACTGGCTCAACATCTCTTGTTTCCCGAATCGCTGGACATGGATGCCGCCGCCGAACATGCCTATGCCGAGCTGCTGCAGCCGCTGGGTCTTGCGCCGCGTGATGTGGATCGCATCGTCGCCACGGGTGTGGCGCGCAAGCAGGCTTTGTTTGCCGACAGCGACATCACCGAAGTGGCTGCCGGCGGGCGCGGGGCGGCGGCTTTGCTGAGCACGGCGCGCACGGTGATCGATGTCGGTGCGGAAGAAGCGCGGGCGATACGTCTGGACGACCAGGGCAAGGTGGCGGATTTCGCCGGCAACGAAAAATGTGCCGCCGGTGCCGGCGCTTTCGCCGAATCCATGGCCCGCGCCCTGCAACTCAGCTTGAGCGAATTCGGCGCGGCGGCCCTGCGTTCCACACAAAGCATCCCGATGAATGCGCAATGCACAGTGTTTGCCGAATCCGAGGTGGTTTCACTGATTCACGCCGCCACACCGGTAGACGACATCGCCCGCGCCGTGCTCGATGCCGTTGCCAGCCGCATCTGCGCCATGGCGCGGCGAGTGGGCATCACCGAGGATGTGCTCTTGATTGGCGGTATGGCGCATAACCCGGGTTTTGTGCGGGCGCTGGAAAATGCCTTGGCGGTGAGTCAGCTCAAGCTGCCGCAGCAGCAGAACCTCATGCCGGAATATGTCTGCGCGCTGGGTGCGGCCTTGAGCGGTCTTGCCGCCGACTAAGCGTGTTGTCGTCCGTCGGCCGCGGCCTGTGGCAGGGCGGCGTGACGATAAATGCGCCAGGTGTCGCGGTTGCGCTTGGCTTCGTACATGGCGGCATCGGCGGATTTCTTGAGTGCTTCGATTTCATCGGCATCCAGCGGGTAGAGCGCGAAGCCCAAACTGCCCGTCACACTGACGATGCCGGCGGTTGTCTTGATGGGTTTGGAGATGACACTCAGCAGGCGATCGGCCATCATTTTCAGGGTTGCTTCATCGTCGATCATGTCGAGCATGATCATGAACTCGTCGCCACCATGCCGGGCCACAAAGTCGCTGTCGCGCAACATGCCCTGCATGCGGCTGGAAATCACGCGCAGCACTTCATCACCAATTGCGTGGCCGTAGGTGTCGTTGATCGGCTTGAAGCCGTCGAGATCAAGATAGCCCAGGGCAAACCGTTGCGGTGGGCTCTGTGTGCCGTACAGCGACATGCGTTCATTGAGCATGGCATCGAAATTGCGGCGGTTGGCCAGGCCGGTCAGTGGATCGGTCTTGGCCAGTTGTATGAAACGTTCGCGTTCCATGTCTCGTTCGCGTTTAAGCACGGCCGCCGTGTATTCATAAATGAAAGCCATTGCGGCAATCACGGAAAGCGCCAGCAAGGCAATCACCATGCTGAGGATTTCCATTTTTTCCTTGGTGTCGACTGTCTGGATGAAAGGTATTCCCATGCTCTGCGTGATCAGCAGTATCACCAGCAGCAGGATGGTAATGATGGAAACCGGATTGCCCAGCGCCTGGCCGCCAAAGAAAAAGGCAGTCAGCACCGGTACAACCAGCAGATAAATGACGGGGGATTCCAGAGGGCCGCCAGAAATGGTGATGCCGCCCATCATGGTGGCCAGCAGGACGATGATGATGGACTGACTGGTGCGATGGTAATCACCCAGACGCCAGAAACGGATGAAGGCGTGGCTGAACCAGAGCACCATCGGCAGGATCAGGATGGCGGCAAGTGCGTTGGAATGCGGCGGAAAATCGGAAAGGAAGATGATGACCAGCGACGACAGGGCACAACTGGCCATGATGAACATCGATGCGATCAGGATGCGCGCCCGATTGACCATGTCCGAGGCGTCTTTGAGACTCGGATGGATGAAATGATCCAGCAGATCGATCAGGTGATAAACCGCAGTTTTCGGACGCTTGTCGTTCATGGTGGCGCATCAGCGGATGCGATTGTGTCAGGTGTCAGGTGTCAGGTGTTGGGCGTGCAGGTTTGCTTTGGGATGTCCTCATGGCTGATTATAAGCATGAGCCACATGCCGGTGCTCGCCATTTTGGGTGGCTAACTGGCTGAACTGGCCATGTTTTCGTAGCTGGCAGCGGGTGATAGAGCGGACGGCAGCGCCGACAGAAACGCGAGACGGGAGATTGCCTGGGCAATCTCCCGTTTTGTGCCTGAGGAAACAAGCTGTGGCTTACAGCGCCTTGGTGCGCATCGCCAGATAACGCTGGATCTGCTTGGTGGCGTACATGCCCGACAGGCCGGACTGGTGGGTGCCCATACCCGCCGCGCCGGCGTCCGCACCGACCACATACAGACCGCGAATCGGCAGTTCGGACTTGGGCTTGTCGGCACCGCACTGGCCGACGATCTGTGCCAGGCCGACACATTCGCCACCGTGGCCCTTGATTACGCTGTCGCGGGTGAGGTTGGAAATTTCCTTCGGCCCGGTGTACTCCTTGCGCTCGGTGGCTTCCCAGATATCGGGGAAGACTTTCTGCATCTGGGCATCCATCTTGTCCCACAGCGCCTGGATTTCCTCGGCTTCCGGATTGGCCGAGCAGACGGTGCCGGAGACCAGCACCTGCTTGCCCTCAGGGGCGGCATCCGGGTCAAAGAACTTGTGGTTCACCATGAACAGGATGACATCTTCGGGCAGCTGGCCTTCCTTCATCTTCTTGTAACGTTCCATGTTGTACCAGGCATCGTCATCCCACATCACATACAGGCCGGTTTTCATCACCGGTTTGTTGAGGAAGTAACGCACGCTGGTGAAGGCCCAGCCCGGCACCAGGTTCTTGACGTAGTTCACGTAAGCCTTGTCGAAATGCTCTTCGCCCACCAGACGGATCACCGTCGGCTGCAGGCCGGCGTTGGATACCACCACGGGCGCCTTGAACACACCTTTGTCGGTGTCGATGCCGGTGACTGCGCCATCTTCAACCATGATCTTGTTTACCCGGCAGCCTTTGACCAAGGTGCCGCCGTTCTTTTCGAATTCGCGCACCATGACGTTGGTGAGCATGGCAAAGCCGCCCTTGTACTGGCCGCCACCGCCTTGCAGCATCATCTGCTGCATGATGAGGATCATTTCCGAGGCGGAAACCAGGTCGATCGGCTCGGCCAGTGAGGCATTGGCCTGAAAGCCCATGTAGCTGTACAGCGGATGCGGCACATCGCGCTCGGCCAGCCATTCTTCCATGGTCACGCGGTCGAGCTTGGCCAGATCTTCCGGCGTCAGGCTCAGCATCTCACCAATCACCATCATGGCTTTTTCCTGCTCTTCCGGCGTGGCCTCCCAGGAATTGAAAAACCCGGTGGCATCGGTCAGCGCCTGCTTCTGCGAGGTGACCTTGTAATCCTTCCAGCCCTTGCGGCGATAGGCCAGGGTGATCATTTCGCGTTCGTCATCCAGATCCAGCGCTGGCTTGAAATCTTCCGGGCAGCCCAGTTCGGCAAAAATCTGCTCAAAGGCATTGCCGCGTGAAGGCACCTGGCCGTGGGGGAACAGATCATAGGCGTAGCCATCGGCGTCGATGCTGTACATCTTGCCGCCCAGCACTTCGTTCTTTTCCACGATCAGGGTTTTCACACCGCGCTTTTGCAGCAGGGTGGCGCAGGCCAGGCCGCCGGGGCCGCTGCCGACGACGATGACTTCAAAAGTGTTGTTGCTCATGGTCTTCTCCTTGTGTCGTTGTAGTGTGTTACTTGGGTTGATGAAACGAAAATCCGCAAAAAACCGTGTTGTTGCAGGGTTGAAAACGGGTATGAATGAAGTGCTACGGAGTAACGGGTGCTGCGTCGTTCATACCCTGAACGAACAGACTCCCGATCAGTGTTTCGATGAAAGCAATCTGGCGCTCGACCCAGTGGTCGGCCAACGGGTCATCACCAAAGGTTTTCTGCAGCAAAGGGGCAATGGCAAAGTGGCCAAAGGACAGGTGCCAGAACAGCTCGACAATCTGCGGATAATCCTGTTGGCTCAAATGTGGCGCCCGCTTGCTCAACTGACGGGTGATGGTTTCGGCAAAAGGCTGCAGCCAGCGCTGGATCAGCGGCTCCAGATGCTCGCCATCGGCAATCGCTTCAAGATAGATCAGCCGGCTGACATGGGGGCGGCGTTGCAACTGGGTGATGATCTGCTGGGCAGCCGCGCGGATATTTTCTGGCGAGTTGGCACCCGCCGAAGTGCGCCGCACTGTTTCTATGATCGGCTGGATGCCGCGCTCCAGCACGGCTTCGTAAAGTGCCTGCTTGTTTTTGTAATAGTTGTACAGCGTGGCCTCGTTGACCCCGGCTTCAGCGGCAATTTCACGCACCCGCGTACCCCGCAGGCCGTGCCGGGCAAACAGCAGCTCGGCGGCATCAAGAATCTGCCCATCGGTAAATGCCGCCCGCTCCGCCAGGGCCGCCGCCCGCGTCGATGAAATACGGCGGGAACGCTGATTCTGACGGCCAGACTGGGCAACAAGGGTGGAGCTCATGAGTGATAGCAATCGAAAATAAATGAATGTTTAGAAGATTAAACATCCGTTTATTCTCGCTGTCAATGAGGCTGCAATGAGGCTGATGCGTTGACGCGTTGAAGTGTCGATGCGTTGCTATGTCGATACCTTGATTGATGCCCGATGAAGGAAAAAACTTCCCTTGTCGCCAGGATGCCTTGCCGATGTCGCCATCATCTCGGCCGGCAAGCCCAACGCAATATCGACTCGCAATATCGACTGACACCCAGGGCGTCCTATACTGCGCAAATCGGCATTCAGTGGAAATTCGTCATGAGCCTGCGTGAATACAGTGTGCAATGTGGCAACGTGGATGGCAGCGGCCTGCACCGCATGGCTTATGTCGAATGGGGCGAGGCGGACAATCCTCGCGTGTTGGTCTGCGTGCATGGCCTGACCCGTTGTGCCCGTGATTTTGATGATCTGGCGCGCGCGCTGGCGGCGGATTACCGCATCGTCTGCCCGGATGTGGTTGGCCGTGGCCGCAGCGATTGGCTGGACAACAAACTGCTGTATGACATGCCGCAATATCTGGTCGACATGAGCACGCTGCTGGCTCGTTTGAATGTGACGGAGATCAATTGGCTGGGTACTTCCATGGGCGGGCTGATCGGCATGTATTACGCGGCCCTGGCGCATACGCCGATTCACCGTTTGATCTTGAATGACATCGGGCCGGTACTGACGGCGGCTTCCTTGCAGCGCATTGGCGAATACGTTGGCCAGCCACCGCGTTTCGATACGCTGGCAGAGGCCGAGCAGTTCGTGCGTTTCGTCAGCGCACCTTTTGGCCCGCACGACGATGCGCAGTGGCGCCATCTGACCGAACATGTGGTACGCACAACCAGCGATGGCCAACTGGCGTTTCGCTACGATCCGGGCATCGTCGAAACTTACAAGCAGATTGCCGGCAGCGGTGAAGATGTCGAACTGTGGTCGATTTATGAGCAGATACGCTGCCCAACCGTGGTCTTGCGTGGCGCAGAATCCGACTTGCTGCGGCCGGATACCTTGCAGCAGATGAGCCAGCGCGGGCCACGCGCCCGCACGGTGGAAATTCCCGGCATCGGCCATGCGCCGACCTTGATGACGGCCGAGCAGATCGCGCTGGTGCGGGCGGCCCTGGCTTGAGCGGCCCGCCGGGCCTGGGTGTGGTGCTTCACTCTCGATACTTCACAGACCGCACAGTGCACGTCGCACACTACATGCCACATTCAGCGGCGGCGCGTGCCGATCAGGCTGGCGCCGATCGAGGTGCTCAGGATGAGCGTGACCACCAGCAGCGAAGTGGCCGTCGGGATGTGATGCCAGGGAGCGACCAGCATTTTCGTGCCGATGAAGGTCAGTACCAGTGCCAGGCCGTATTTCAGCAAATGGAAGCGATCGGCCATGTCGACCAGCAGAAAATACAGTGCGCGCAGGCCCATGATGGCGAAGATGTTGGAAGTGAAAACGATGAAAGGATCCGTGGTGATGGCAAAAATCGCCGGGATCGAATCAATGGCGAACACCACGTCCGAGGCTTCGACCAGGATCAGCACCAGGAACAGCGGTGTGAAATACCGCACGCCATCCCTGACGACGCTGAAACGCTCGCCATGTTCCTCGCCGTTGGCATCACGCGTATCGGTGGTGATGCGCAGATGGCGGCGCGCCAGGCGCAGAATCGGGTTCTTTTCCAGATCCGGCTCTTTTTCAGACATCACCAACATGCGCAGGCCGGTGATCACCAGGAATACGCCAAAGAGATACAGCACCCAGCTGAATTCGCTGACCACCCAGGCGCCGGCGAGAATCATCGCGGTGCGCAGCACAATGGCGCCGAGTACGCCATACAGCAGCACCCGGCGCTGATATTCGGCTGGTACCTGGAAGGCGCTGAAGATCATCAGGAAAACAAAAATGTTGTCAACCGACAGGGATTTCTCGATGAGATAGCCGGCAAGAAAATCCAGTGTCTTGTCATGCGCCAGTTGCGCACCGTACAGATCATTGAAATAGAGCCAGAGGAAACCGGCAAAGGCCAGCGCCAGCATCACCCAGACCAGCGACCAGGTGGCCGCTTCGCGTACGCTGACACGATGCACGCGGCGGCCACCGAAGACGAATAGATCCAGTGCCAGCATGAATAGCACGAACAAAATGAAACCGCCCCAGAGGCTGGGGCTGGCGTGGCTGTAGAGAGCGTTCATGGTCGGCGCGATGTGCAGAAATAAAGATCAGGTGCGGGCGTTGCGCAAAGCAGCAATGCGCGCTTCCAGCGGTGGATGGCTGGAAAACATCGCCATCCAGCCTGGGCGGCCATTGATGCCAGCGGTGGCGATGTTCTGCGGCAGTTCGCCGGGCTGCATACCTCCCAGCCGTTGCAGGGCGTGGATCATCGGCTGCGGCGTGCCGAGCAACCATGCGGCACCGGCATCGGCACGGAATTCGCGCTGGCGTGAGAAATACATAACGATGATGCTGGCCAGTATACCGAACACGATATCGCAGACGATTACCGTGGCCATGTAACCCAGGCCGGGGCCGCTGCTGGATTCGTCATTGCGGCGCAGGAAGGAATCGATCAGCGAGCCGACCACGCGCGAGAGGAAATAGACGAAAGTATTCACCACTCCCTGGATCAAGGTCAGTGTCACCATGTCGCCATTGGCGATGTGGGCGACTTCATGGGCCAGCACGGCCTCGGCTTCCTCGCGTGTCATGCTGTGCAAAAGGCCGGTGGAAACGGCCACCAGTGAGCTGTTCTTCGTCGCGCCGGTGGCGAAGGCATTCGGTTCGCCGTCGTAGATGGCGACTTCGGGCATGGTCAGTCCGGCCTTGCTGGCCAGTTTCTGCACGGTATCCACCAGCCAGTATTCGGTGGAATTGGCCGGCGTTTCGATCACCCGCGCGCCGGTGCTCCACTTGGCAATGAATTTCGACAGCCACAGCGAAATGAAAGCACCGCCAAAACCCAGGATGGCGGAGAAGACCAGCAGACGGCCCAGATCCAGGCCGCTTTCGGTGAAATAACGGTTGGCGCCGGTGAGGGTGGTGACGATACCCAGTACCAGCATGATGGCCAGGTTGGTGGCGATCAGCAGAACAGTGCGTTTCATGCAGGACTCCAGTACGGACGAACATGACAGAGGACGGGCAGCTTAAGGTGCCCTGAATAGTCGAACAAGTCGAATATACTTTAGAAATACATCGAAATACTGGAATTGTTTATGGCAACGCTGAATTACAAGCATCTGCGTTATTTCTGGGTGGTGGCGCGTACCGGCTCGATTGCCCGGGCGGCTGAACAGCTGCATCTGACACCGCAATCCATCAGCGGCCAGTTGGGTACGCTGGAGCAGCAGCTGGGGGTGGCGCTGTTCCGCCGTGCGGGTCGCGGCCTGCAACTGACCGAAGCCGGGCAGCGCATCCTGCAGCAGGCCGAACGGATTTTTGCGCTGGGTGACGAATTGCTCGAATCCGCCCGCGATGCAGCCCGCCAGCCGGAGCTGATGCCCTTGCGCATCGGCATTGCCGATTCGGTGGCCAAGTCCGTGGTGCAGAATCTCATTGCGCCGGTGTTGCAACTGCCCCAGCCGCTGCGTCTGGTTTGTCGTGAAGGACGGCTCAAGCTGCTGCTGGGCGAACTGGCCGTGCATCGTCTGGACATGGTGATTGCCGACCGACCGTTGCCGGCCAACCTCAATGTACGCGGCTACAGCCACCTGCTGGGCGAAAGTGAGCTGGCGCTGTTTGCCTTGCCGGCCCTGGTCGACACGCTGCCGGCGCAAGGCCGCTTTCCGGATTGTCTCAAGGGCGCGCCCCTGCTTCTGCCCGGCGAAGATGTGGCCGTTCGCGCCCGGCTGGAACAATGGCTGCTCGGCCAGAATCTGCAGCCGCGCATCGTCGGCGAGTTCGACGACAGCGCCTTGCTGATGGCCTTTGCCCAGGCGGGGGCCGGCCTGTTCTTTGCGCCGGCAGCAATCAGCAGCGAGCTTTGCCAGCGTCACAAGACGCGTGAGCTGGGGCGCATTGCCGGCATCCGCGAACAGCTCTACGCCATCACCAGCGAACGTCGCCTGACCCATCCGGCAATCGTTGCCATCCGCGACCGGGCGCGGGATGAGTTGTTCGGCGCGGCCTGAAACCCACATATGCAGGCAATCAACAAGGCAACCGGACAACAGGGTTGATTGCTTTGCTGCGATGCAGCCAGTCTTATGCCGCGGGTATTCGCGTGCCGCAATCGGCGTGTGACGGCGACCCTCCGCCTATAATCACCGGCTTAATGCCGTCAGGAAACGCCATGAACACTTCGGATCTTCTTGCCCGCAGTCTGCAGGCCGTCTGGCATCCCTGTACCCAGATGAAAAGCCATGAAACCTTGCCGCTGCTGCCGATCAGCCGAGGGCAGGGGACTTGGCTGTTTGATGAGGCGGGGAAGCCTTATCTGGATGCGGTGAGTTCCTGGTGGGTGAATCTCTTTGGCCATGCCCATCCGCGCATCAATGCCGCCTTGCGCGAGCAGCTGGAGACGCTGGAACACGTGATGTTGGCCGGCTTCACCCATGCGCCGGTGGTGGAGCTGTCCGAGCGCTTGAGTGCGCTGACCGGGCAGCGGCTGGGCCATTGTTTCTATGCGTCTGATGGCGCTTCTGCGGTGGAAATCGCGCTGAAAATGAGTCAGCATTATTGGCGCAACCTTGGCCAGCCGCAAAAAAACCGTTATCTGCATCTGGCCGGCAGTTATCACGGCGAGACGGTGGGCGCCTTGAGCGTCACCGATGTGGCGATTTTCCGCACTGCCTATGCGCCACTGGTGCGTGACAATGATGTTTTACCCAGCCCGGATGCCCGCCAGGCCGAGGCCGGTGAGACGGCGCCGGCCTATGCCCGCCGCTGTGCTGCCGCGCTGGAGGCGCATCTGGCCAAACATCACGCAGAAATCGCCGCCTTGATCGTCGAGCCGCTGGTGCAATGCGCCGCCGGCATGGCCATGTACGACGCTGAATACCTGCGGCAGGCGCGCGCGATCTGCGACCGTTATCAAGTGCACCTGATCTGCGACGAAATCGCTGTGGGCTGCGGCCGCACCGGTACATTCTTTGCGGTGGAACAGGCGGGCATCTGGCCGGATTTTCTCTGCCTGTCCAAAGGCATTTCCGGTGGCTATCTGCCGCTGTCGCTGGTGATGACGACGGATACGGTCTATCAGGCGTTTTATGCCGATGAAATCAGCAAGGCTTTTCTGCATTCGCATTCCTACACCGGCAACCCGCTGGCTTGCCGCGCGGCGTTGGCCACGCTGGATATTTTTCGCGATGACGAGGTGATCCAGGCCAATCACCAACGGGCGGCCCAGCTCACCGCCTTGACGCAGATACTGGGTTTGCAAAGCCATCCCAAGGTGCGCAATTTTCGCCAGCAAGGCATGATCTGGGCTTTTGACGTAATGACCGAGCATCCTGAATTTGCCCGCCGCGCTTTTGCACAGGCTTTGCAGCAGGGCCTGCTGCTGCGGCCGATCGGCAATACGGTGTATTTCATGCCGCCTTATATTCTGGATGAGGCGGCCATGCAGTTGCTGGTGAGTGGTACTTTGCAGATGCTGGAAGCTACGCTCAAAGAACTTGGGGATCAGGGCGCATGAGTGATTTCAGCGCCGCGCTGGCAGAATTGCGCGCCCAGTCCCTGCTGCGCCGGCGGCGGTTGGTTGACAGCCCTTGCGGCCCGGCCGTGGTGGTCGATGGGCAGCCTCTGCTGGCTTTTTGCAGCAATGATTATCTGGGCCTGGCGGCCGAGCCGAGCCTGGTGGCGGCAGCACAGGAGGGTGCTACGCGCTGGGGCGTGGGCTCCGGCGCTTCGCATCTGATCAGCGGCCATTACAGCGTGCATCAGCAGCTGGAAACCCAGCTGGCAGCTTGGCTGGGCATGGAAGCCGCGCTGTATTTTTCCACCGGCTACATGGCCAATATCGGCGCCATCACGGCCTTGACCCAGGCGGTAGACGGCGCTGCTGGAGGAAGTGGCGCAGCGGTGTTTTCCGATGCGCTCAATCATGCTTCATTGATCGATGGCATCCGCCTGTCTGCGGCGCAAAAGCATATCTATCCGCATGGCGATCTGGCGGCTTTGCGGGCACAACTGGCGGCCAGCACGGCGGCGCGCAAGCTGGTGGTCAGTGATACGGTTTTCAGCATGGATGGCGATCTGCTGCCGCTGCCCGAGCTGCTGGCGCTGTGCGAGGAGTTTTCCGCCTGGCTGCTGGTCGATGATGCCCACGGTCTGGGGGTTTTGGGTGAGCGCGGCCAGGGCAGTCTGGCGCATTTCGGCATCGATCCGGCGCAGCATCCCCGCCTGGTGTATGTCGGCACGCTGGGCAAGGCGGCCGGCGTGGCCGGGGCTTTCGTGGCTGCCCGGGCGGAAGTCATTTGCTGGCTGCTGCAGCGGGCGCGCAGCTATATCTACACCACGGGTGCGCCGCCGCTGCTGGCCCATGCCTTGCTGCACAGCCTGACGCTGATTGCCGGCGCAGAAGGCCGCCAGCGCCGCGCCCACTTGCAGGCCTTGATCGACCAGCTGCGCACGGGTCTGCAGCTGCGCCGCTGGCGGCTGCTGGATTCCACCACGCCCATCCAGCCGTTGATCATCGGCGACAATGCCGAAGCCCTGCACGTGGCACAGCGTTTGCAGGAGGCCGGCCTGTGGGTGCCGGCCATCCGTCCGCCCACCGTGCCGGCTGGCAGCGCCCGTCTGCGCATCACCCTGTCGGCCGCGCACACAACCGAACAGTTGCAACAGCTGATTGCCGCCCTGAACGCGCTGGAAGCGGCGGCATGAAGCTTGCACCGTCTTCGTTGCCGGCGCTGCCCGCGCTGCCCGCGCTACAGTTCGGCTGTTTCGTTACCGGCACCGATACCGATGTCGGCAAGACCTTGATTGCCGCCGCGCTCTTGCGGCTGTGCGTGGCGCGCGGCTGGCGCAGTGTCGGCATGAAGCCGGTGGCTGCCGGCGGTACGCAGGATGAGCAAGGTGCATGGCGCAATGTGGATGTCGAGCAACTGCTTGCGGCCGGCAACCTGCCCGTTACCGCAGACGATATCAATCCTTACCGTTACCGCGAGGCCATCGCCCCGCATCTGGCGGCAGCTCACGAAGGCCGGCCGATCGAGGCAAGTGTCCTGCTGGCGAGTTACCAACAACTGCGCCAGCAGGCCGAGGCGCTGGTCGTCGAAGGGGCCGGCGGTTTCATGGTGCCTTTGGCAAATGATGTCAATGGGGATGATGCCGGCAGCCATTACGGTCTGGATGATTTTGCCGCTGCGTTGCAACTGCCGGTGATCCTGGTGGTCGGTATGCGGCTGGGATGCCTCAATCACGCACTGCTGACGCAGGCCGCCATTCAGGCACGCGGCCTGAAGCTGGCCGGCTGGGTTGCCAATCGGGTGACACCGCAAATGAGCTGTTTCGAAGAAAACCTCGCCACCTTGCAAAGCCGCCTGCAAGCGCCGCTGCTGGGGGTGGTGCCGCACCTGTCAGTTCGTCATGGCATGGCTGATGCCGCTGCGGCCTGCCTGCGCCTGCCGCTCTCCGGCAAACAGGGTGGCTGAGCTTGCAGCAAGTGTTTCAGCAAGCGCTGCCGTTGGTTGCTGTCTGGCGCATCGCCCGAGCGTAGTGGCGGGGATCGAAGCGCAGCACCATCAGGGCGACCAGCAGCACGATACCCAGTTGCAACTGCCAGCCTGCGGCGAAGCCGGCGCCGGCGTGGTGCAGCCGGGCCATCAGCCAAGGGGCCAGGGCAGAGAGAAAATAGCCACCGCCTTGCATCAGTGCATTCAGCGCGCCGGCGGTCAGCGGGTTGCTGGAATGATTCAGGGAAACCAACATGAAAAATGAAAAGCTGGCGCCCAGTCCGGCACCCAGCAACAGAGCGGTGAATTGCGGTGCGGCCAGCGGCTGCCAGGCGAGCAGCGCAAAGCCGCCGGCCTGCATGGCCAGGGTCAGCCACAACCAGGGGCGATGATCGACGCTGTGCCGTGCCCAGATCGGCAGCAGCAGAGCCGCCACGCCCTGGGCGACGGACAGCAGGGCAACCAGCTGGCCGCTGGCAGCGGCCGTCCAGCCGAGCGCCTGATAGTGTGGTGCCAGCCAGGCGACCATCGCCGCGTAACCGCCGTTCATCAGGCCAAACGCCAGCAGCAGATACCAGCTGCGAGGAATTTTCAGCAGGCTGCGACTGCCCCGTTCCAGCGGCTGAAATCGCAGTGGCGTGCCAGCCAGCTGCCAGCCGGCAAAGTACAGCGCGGGCAGCACGGGCAAGGCCCAGAGCATCAATGCTGCATTCCAGGAAAACTCATGCGCGAGCGCCAGCGGCGTGAGCTGGGCGCCCAGCGCGCCCCCGCCCATCAGCGCTGCCGCGTAGAGTCCGGTCATCAGCGGTACATGATGTGGCGAACGTCGTTTGATCAGCCCGGGCAGCACGCCTTGTACAAAAGCCACGGCCAGGCCGCACAGGGCTGCGCTCAGAATCAATTGCTGCGGCCAGCCGCGCAGCAGGCAGCCGGCCAGCAACAGTCCCAGTCCCAGCAGTACCGTCGGCCGGGCGCCCAGATGGCGTTCCACGGTGGGGGCCAGCCAGGTGCCGATGCCCATCAGCATCATCGGCAACTGGGTCGTCCATGCCAGGGTGGCCAGGCTGAAACCGGTGGTCGCCGCAATGGTCGGCGTGAGCGGGCCGATGGCAGTGAGAAACGGCCGCAGATTGAGCGTCACCAGCAGCACCGTGGCAATCCACGGCCAGGCCAGTTCATGCGCCGGGACAAGGGGAGGGGGCGTGTTTTTCACGGATGCGGGCATGAGGCATGACTACGAGTATGAAAGGCCATGAAAAACCATGAAAAAGCCGCCAGATACGCGTACGGACAAGAACAGCAAAGGAACAAGGAGAAGGCGCGCCGGCATGAATGCAGGCAGTGGGGCAGAATTATCCCGGAAAGTTTTTGCCGAATGTGGCAGGAGGGCAAATTGAATGTTCAATCGCCGGCAGCGTAACCCGGTCAGTCCGGGCAGCCGTTAAAATCTTCGCTTTGCCGTTTCATTCTTGACTTTCATGACCATGACCACGCCCGCGCCTGCGCCCACCTCCACCGCCACCGCCGTTCGCACTCGCTTCGCCCCCAGTCCCACCGGTTTTCTGCATATCGGAGGTGCTCGCACGGCGCTGTTTTCCTGGGCCTACGCCCGCCGCCACGGTGGCCAGTTCGTGCTGCGCATCGAAGATACCGATGTGGCCCGCTCCACGCCAGAGGCTGTGCAAGCCATTCTTGATGGCATGCAATGGCTGGGCCTGAACCACGATGAAGGGCCGTTCTACCAGATGCAGCGCATGGCGCGTTACCGGGAAGTCATCGCACAAATGCTGGCGGCCGGCACGGCGTATCACTGTTATATGTCGCGCGAGGAACTCGATGCCCTGCGCGCCGAGCAGGAGGCGCGCAAGGAAAAACCGCGTTACGACGGCCGCTGGCGGCCCGAAGCGGGCAAGACGCTGCCCGCGCCACCGGCCGGAGTCAAACCGGTGGTACGTTTTCGCAATCCGCAAAACGGTGCCGTGGCCTGGGACGATCAAGTCAAAGGGCGCATAGAAATCAGCAATGCCGAACTGGATGATTTCATCATCGCCCGCGACGACGGCACGCCAACCTACAACTTCTGCGTGGTGGTCGATGACTGGGACATGGGCATCACTCACGTCATTCGTGGCGATGACCACGTA
>JAHRWT010000037.1 GCA_019105045.1 Sterolibacterium sp. | reverse complement strand
CTTGCGCCACCCAAGCTGCTGGATCAGTTGCGTGATCGCTTGCGCTTGAAGCATTACAGCCTGCGTACCGAAACGCAATATGTACATTGGGTGAGGCGCTTCATATTATTCCATAACAAACGCCATCCACGTGACATGGGGGCGAAAGAGGTTGAGGCTTTTCTCACACATCTGGCGGTAGCGGGCCAGGTGGCGGCGGCGACGCAGAATCAGGCGCTGTCGGCTTTGCTGTTTTTGTATCGTGAGGTGCTGGGAATTCAGTTGCCCTGGCTGGATGAGGTGGTGCGGGCGAAGCGGCCGGCGCGTTTGCCGGTGGTGCTGACGGTTGCGGAAGTTCAGGCGGTGCTGGGGCGCATGGCGGGGACGCACGGCTTGATGGCGCGGCTGCTGTATGGCACGGGGATGCGCTTGATGGAATGTGTGCGCCTGCGGGTGAAAGATGTGGATTTCGAGCGCCATGAAATCCTGGTGCGCGATGGCAAGGGGGCCAAGGACCGGGTGACGATGCTGCCGCAACGTCTGGTTCCGGCTTTGCAGGCGCATTTGCAGCGGCGGCGGCTGCTCTATGAAGATGATCTGGCCAAGGGCATGGCTGCGGTGTATTTGCCGGATGCGCTGGAGCGCAAATATCCCAATGCCGAGAACGAATGGCCCTGGCAGTATGTGTTCGTGGCGGGGAGTTATTCCACCGATCCGCGCAGTGCTAAGGTGCGCCGGCATCATATGGATGAAAAATTATTGCAGCGGGCGATGAAAAAGGCGGTGACGGCGGCCAATATCAGCAAACCCGCCACGCCGCACACGCTGCGTCATTCCTTTGCCACCCACCTGCTGCAGGCGGGCTACGACATCCGCACGGTGCAGGAATTGCTGGGCCATGCGGATGTGGCGACGACGATGATTTACACCCATGTGCTGAACAAAGGCGGACATGGGGTGGTGAGTCCGCTGGATCAGCTTTGAGCCAGAAGGTGAACGCCTGCTTGCCAGCGGCGGTGAGCATTGCAATCACAGCTATCGTCCCCATCTGCGTTTCTTTCCGCATTGGATCTTTCCATGAATCCCTTACTCGATTTCTCTTCCCTGCCCCGTTTTGACGCCATTCAGCCTGAGCATGTGGCGCCGGCGATGGCGGAATTGCTGGCTGAAAACCGGCGGTTGATCAAGCAGCTTGAAGCCTTGGCGCAGGACGATGGCACGGCGGCGACTTGGGATGGTTTCATGGCGCCGCTCACCGATGTCGGCGAAAAGCTCTCGCGTGCCTGGGGCATTGTCGGCCATCTGCATGGGGTCAATGACATTCCACCCTGGCGCGAAGCCTACAACGCGCAGCTGCCTGAAATCACCCGGTTTTATACCGAGCTTGGGCAGAATCCGGCCTTGTTTGCCTGTTTGAAGCAGCTGCGTGCTGGCGATGAATACGCGCGGCTGTCGGCCACCCGTCAGCGTATTGTCGATAACGACATTCGCAATTTTCAATTGTCGGGGGCCGATTTGCCGGCCGCCGACAAGCCGCGTTTTCAGGCGATTCAGGAAGAATTGGCCGCGCTGGAAGCCAAGTTTGCCGAAAACCTGCTCGATGCCACCAATGCCTGGTCTGAAATCATCGACGATGAAACCCTGCTGCAAGGCATCCCGGCGGACGTGCTGGCCGCGGCCGCAGCGGCGGCAGAACAGGATGGCAAAACGGGCTGGAAATTCACCTTGCACGCGCCGTCCTACGGGCCGGTGATGCAGTACGCCGAAAACCGCGAGCTGCGTGCCCGTTTGTATCGCGCTTACGCCACCCGCGCTTCGGAACACGGCGCGACAGCACTCGACAACACGCCGCTGATCCGGCGCATTCTCGAATTGCGGCGGGAGGCCGCGCAGCTGCTGGGCTATGCCAATTACGCCGAAGTCTCCTTGGTGCCGAAAATGGCCGACAGCCCGCCGCAAGTCGCCGCTTTCCTGCGTGAAATCGCTGCCCGGGCACGGCCTTTTGCCGAACAGGATATTGCCGAGCTGCGCGAATTTGCCCGCACCGAGCTGGGCCTGGCCCAGCTGGAAAGCTGGGATCTGGCCTGGGCGGCTGAAAAGCTCAAACAGGCGCGCTATGCGTTTTCCGATGACGAAGTGAAGCAATATCTGCCCGAGCCACAAGTGCTGGCCGGCCTGTTTCGCGTCATTGAAACCCTGTTTGCCGTGCAGATACAGCCCGACAGCGCGCCCGCCTGGCATCCGACAGTGCGTTTCTTCCGCATCGAGCGTGACGGCCAGCTGGTGGGCCAGTTCTATCTTGATCTCTACGCCCGCCCCGAAAAACGTGGCGGCGCCTGGATGGATGAAGCCATTACCCGGCGGCGGCGGGCCGATGGCGGCCTGCAAACACCGGTGGCTTATCTCAACTGCAATTTCCCGGCCCCGATCGGTGACAAGCCGGCCTGCTTCACCCATGACGAAGTGATCACCCTGTTCCACGAATGCGGCCACGGTTTGCATCATCTACTCACTGAAGTCGAAGAATTGGCGGTCTCCGGCATTCACGGCGTGGAGTGGGATGCGGTCGAGCTGCCCAGTCAGTTCATGGAAAACTTCTGCTGGGAATGGGCCGTGCTGCAAGACATGACGCGCCACGTCGAAACCGGCGAGCCGCTGCCACGGGCCTTGTTCGACAAAATGCTGACGGCAAAGAATTTCCACAGTGGCCTGGCCATGCTGCGCCAAGTCGAATTCGCGCTGTTTGATCTGCTGTTGCACGCGGATTACGATCCGGCCGGCGGCCAGAGTGTGCTGCAATTGCTGGCAGAAGTACGGCGCGAAGTCGCGGTGGTGATACCGCCGGAATGGCAGCGATTCCCGCACAGCTTCGCACATATTTTTGCCGGTGGTTATTCGGCGGGCTACTACAGCTACAAATGGGCGGAAGTGCTCTCGGCCGATGCCTATGCCGCCTTCGAGGAAAGCGCCCAGGCCAGCGGCGGCACAGTGCTCGACAGCACCGTCGGTGCGCGTTTCTGGCGTGAGATTCTGGCCGTTGGCGGCTCCCGCCCGGCGCTGGACTCCTTCCATGCCTATCGCGGCCGCGAACCGCAGATCGATGCGCTGCTGCGCCACAGCGGCATGACGGAAACGGGCCAGGCCGCCTGAGCAACAACGGGCGCGCGGCGCCGCCTGGCTGACGAATGCATCGTGCGGCCGTGTCAGCCGGCCCGCGCCGAATTTTCAGGCGGGGTGCAGCAGGGCGTTCAGTTCGCGGTCGAGCAAAGCGGGGTCGTCTGCGTTCAGTTCGACCAGTCGGCGCAGGGCGGTCACGCTGTCCAGGTCGATGGCATCACAGCGCAGCCCCAGCAGGCGTTCATGCCGGTGCATCAGTGTGGTCTGCATGCGTATCGTGACTTCGTCTGACAGCGCCAGTTGCAGCTGCAGGCGCGTGCCGCTCTGCCCCAGGCGCTCTGCCCCGTCGTCGTCGGCGGCCACTGCCAGCAAAGCCCCCTTGAGCGACAGGTCATGCAGCTGACCACGGTATATCCGCCCGCTTTCATCCTGGAGTTGCGCTGGAGAAATGAAGGCCACTCGCCAGAAGTTACGTCGTTCCTGTGTCATGTCTGCCCCCTTGCGGCCATCCTTGCTGGCTCAGTGTTCAGATCGAGCTGCCACCCACCGTCAAACCGTCGATTTTCAGCGTCGGCTGGCCCACGCCCACCGGCACGCTCTGCCCTTCCTTGCCGCAGGTGCCTACACCCGGATCAAGTGCCATGTCATTGCCGATCATGCTGACATGTTGCAGCACGTCGGGACCGTTGCCGATCAGCGTCGCGCCCTTGACCGGCGCGGTGATGCGGCCATTTTCGATCAGATAGGCTTCGGCGGCGGAAAAAACAAATTTGCCACTGGTGATATCGACCTGGCCACCACCGAAATTGGCGGCATACAGTCCTTTCTTCACCGAACGAATGATTTCCTGCGGATCATGATTGCCGTTCAACATGCAGGTATTGGTCATGCGCGGCAGCGGCAGATGGGCGAAGGATTCGCGGCGGCCATTGCCGGTCGGCGCCACACCCATCAAGCCGGCATTCAGCGTGTCCTGCAGATAGCCCACCAGAATGCCGTCCTCGATCAGCGTGGTGCGCTGCGTGGGGTTGCCCTCATCATCCACCGACAGCGAGCCACGCCGGTCGGGGATGCTGCCATCGTCGATGACCGTCACGCCCCTGGCCGCCACCCGCTCGCCGATGCGGCCGGAAAAAGCCGAACTGCCCTTGCGATTGAAATCACCCTCCAGGCCGTGGCCGATGGCTTCGTGCAGCAGGATGCCGGGCCAGCCGGGGCCGAGCACCACCGTCATCGCACCGGCCGGCGCAGGTTTGGCGGCCAGGTTGGTGCTGGCCTGATGCACGGCCTTGCGGGCGTAATCCTGCAGCACGGCATCGCTGAAATAGGCGTAGTCGAAACGTCCGCCGCCGCCGGCCGAGCCCATTTCACGCCGGCCCTGTTCAACCATGATGACCGTCACCGAGACGCGCACCAGAGGCCGCACGTCGGCCACCATGTGACCATCGCTGCGCGCCACCAGCACCACCTCCCAACTGCCGGCCAGACTGGCCATGACTTCGACCACACGCGGATCCACCGCGCGGGCAAAACTTTCCAGGCGTTCCAGCAGGCGCACTTTCTCGGTATCGGCCAATGCCGCAATCGGGTCCTGCGGCGCATACAAGGCCGTCAGCGGCGGCAGGCGCGCACCGTGGCGCAGCAGGGGCGCCAGACCACGCCCGCCCTGGGCGGCAATCGCCCGCGTCGCCCGTGCCGCATCCTGCAAGGCCGGCAGACTGATTTCATCGGAATAGGCAAAAGCGGTTTTCTCGCCGCTCACTGCGCGCACGCCCACCCCCTGTTCGATGTTGAAACTACCGGATTTGACGATGCCTTCTTCCAGGCTCCAGCCTTCCGAACGGGCATATTGGAAGTACAGATCCGCATGATCCACGCGATGGGCCAGCATCTGTGCGAACACGCCATCCAGACGCATCGGTGTCAGGTTGTAGGGCGTGAGCAGACATTTTTCCGCCAGGCCAAAATTGTATTGGGTATCGTTGTTGCTCATCATGGTTGAATCCGCCTACCGTTGAATACATCATTGCAAGTCGTCATTTGCCCGCACCGCCATACCGTTGCATTGCTGTTGTCAAAGCCGGCGATGCTGCAGGGCCGGCAAACTGGCACGCACCTGCGCCAGACGCTGGCCGTCGAAGTCGCCGCACACCACACCGGCACCTTTATCGAGACGCGCCACCACCTCGCCCCAGGGATCGACCAACATGCTGTTGCCGTGGGTCAGCCGGCCGGTTGGATGCAGGCCACCTTGCGCGGCAGCCAGCACGTAACATTGATTTTCCACCGCCCGCGCGCGCAGCAACAGCTCCCAATGCGCCTGACCGGTGGTTTCAGTGAATGCCGCCGGTACCACCAGCAG
Source organism: Sterolibacterium sp. (assembly GCA_019105045.1). Taxonomy (GTDB): domain Bacteria; phylum Pseudomonadota; class Gammaproteobacteria; order Burkholderiales; family Rhodocyclaceae; genus Sterolibacterium. The sequence goes on along the minus strand of JAHRWT010000037.1, from coordinate 32,682 downwards.
ATCGACCGGCCCCATGGCACGAAACAATTCCGGAAAACGCAGATCGTAACAAATCGCCAGCCCGACCCGGCGGATTGCGCCAAAGTCTGCCACATCAAAGCACACGACCTGCTGACCCGCCTCCATCGTTTGAGTTTCATCATAGCGTTCCGCGCCATTCTGCGCATTCTGGAACGAGAACAGATGAATCTTGTCGTAACGGGCACGCCGACAACCGCTGGGGTCATACACCAGACAACTGTTGCGCAACTTGCCTGGCGCATTTGTCTGCATGGGCAGCGAACCACCAATCAACCATACGCCATGGCGCTGCGCCTGGCTGGCCAGAAAATGCTGGATCGGCGCTTGCTGCGGATCGATCTTTGCCGCAGCAAGCGCCCCAGCGTCCGGCTCGCAGGCGGCCAGACGCGCGGCGTCGCTGGCGCCGATCAGCGGAAAATATTCTGGCAGCGCGATCAGCCGTGCGCCCTGATCAGCCGCCCGGGCGATCAGCTCTGCCGCGACGCGCAGATTGTCTGCCACCACGGGGCCGGAAACCATCTGTACGGCGGCCAGCGACCACGTCATCTCATTGCCCTCCTTCATTTGTCGGCGCAAAGCTGGCCGGGCGCGACAGGCGTTCCACCTTGGGTTCGGCCCAGCCGCCGGTCACGGCATATTCAAAGGCAAAAGCCTGATCCAGCGGATCACGCAGGGCTTTTTGCGCCAGCCAGGCGATGGCACCGGCCGCCGGACTGGCAATCATCGCGCCCACGGCCAGCGATTCGCCAATCGCCGGCTGCACCCGCACCTTGAGATTCTGTGTTTCCTGCGGCAGATTGACACTGCCGGTCATCTGCACCTTGGCCGCCGGCCCGCGTATCTGCACGCCCGCGCCCTGGGTTTCCATGATGCCGTTGCGCATGGTCAGTTGGCCATTGATGCTGTCAAAGGCGAAGCCCTGACTGAAGACATCGCGAAAATCCAGGCTGATCCGCCTGGGCAGCGACTGCAGACTGAGAATGCCCAGCAGGCGGCCCACGCCCGGCTCCAGCTTGTTGAACTGGCCATTTTCCGCATCCACCTTGAGCTCGCCATTCAGACTGGCATACTCGATTGCAGACGGCGCGCCCAGCCAGGCCAGCCGGCCCTCCAGCGTGGCCTTGCCGCGTTTCACGGCATCGGCATAGCCCATGCGACCCAGCAGCTTTTCTATGCTGCGGGCAGTCAGCGTGAATTTGAGATCAGTGCTGCCTGCCCCCTGTGCAGCGCCGAACGACCACGATCCGCTGCCGACAAAACGGCCATCCTCATTGTCGATATCGAAACGCGCATCCCAGCCTTCATTGCGATTGTCCGCCGTCAGCTTGAGCTTGCCGAAAGGTCTGCCGCGCAGATTGAACTGCTCGATCTCGACATCCATATCCGGCAAGTCACCTGGCCGAGTGGTCTGCCGCGTCTGGCGAGTCGATGTCACCGCCGTTTTGGCCGATGAATCAAGCGAGAGCTGCTTCAGGCGTGCGTACAGGCGGCTGTCAGGCGAGTTCTTTTTACTGAGCTCGCCGCTGATACCCGGACTTTTCAATTCGGCTCGCCAGGTGGCATCGCGCCCCAGTTCGGCATTCATCACAAAGTCGTTGAATGTCTGCTCGAGCACCTTCAGTTCAGATGTTTTCAGCATCACCGCACTGAGCGGAAAACTGGCCAGCGCTGACTGCTCATCAGCCTTGTCGCTTGCCGGTTTGTCGAGCAATGCGCGCCAGCGATCAACATCCAGCGTGGGCAGATTGATTGCCAACAACACGCCGCGACTCGGCAAGGCCGGTGATTCGCCCAGTCCGATCAGACCACGCTCGATGCTTGCCTGGCTCCCCGCCCCGGTCGCCGCACGCCGAACCAGCTGCAGTTTGAGCACCTGCCCCAACACCAGTGACAGCTGGTCGCGCGGCAGCGTCTGCACCACCGTCGTGGCCGCCTTGCCTGTTGTCTTGCCGACGGGCGCAACCACCAACGGCTGACGCTCAAAACGCAGCGGCAAGACATCGCTCGCACTCTTGTTGAACGGCTCGGGCAGGCTGGAAGCAATGCCGGTCAGTCGCGATTCAAGCACCGCTTCGGAATTTTTCTTGCGGGCCAGCACCGTGCCACGCCACGGGCTGCTGCCGGACAGATGATCCAGCAACGGATGACTGAACTGCTTGCGCAGCTCAAGGATGTTCAACTGGCCATCGGCATCGACTTTCACCACGCCATTGCCCATGGTTTTCAGGTCGAAAGCCAGTGGCATACCCAGCAACGTGGCGCGTATGCGTTTGGCTTCCAGCGCATCGCCGGTGAAATTCAGCTGGCCATACACATTGGCCAGTGTCGGCAGATCGGGATCGACGTCGATACGGTTGCCGGCAAAGCGATAACTGCCGACGATTTTTGCCGATGCCAGTTGCTGCAATGGCAGCAACAGTTTCAGATCGAGAAAACCATTGCCCTGGGCCTTCATGTCTTCGGTGAAATGATCGATGCTTGCGCCCACCGGACTGTGTTCGATGAAATCCAGAAAATCGCTGGTCGGCCCGCTGGCCTTGCCGGTGATGCGCAACAGGTTTTCATCGGCCGACAGATCGGCAATCTCGGCCATCACTTCATTCAGTTTGACGCCGGCAATGCGGGCGCTGTCGGCGCGGATCACCATGCGATTGCCAATGAATTCCAGCGAACCCATGATGTTGTCGATTTTTGGCCAGCCTTCGGCATAATCGAGCGTTGCGCCATCTATGCCGCCTTTGATCTCGAAAATACCCGAACCATCCTCGAACGGAAAATTGCGCAAATCGCCCTGCAAACGCAAGTTTGCATCCTTGCCGATGCCACCGATGATCGAGGTGCGCAACCAGTCGCGCACCTCTTCATCGACCACCAGCGGGATGTAGCGCCAGACAGCGTTGCCCTGGCCATGCGTCAACCGCGCCTGAAGATCGATTCGCCCGGGCGTGCCGCTTTCGTCGCGCGGATAAATGTAGTTGCCGGTAATGCTGCCGGCCGCATCGGCGTTGTTGAAGCTGGCTCGTTCCAGCCTGAGTTCGACGGCTTCCTTCTGCGTTTTCCAGTTGAGCTCGGCATTCAGGCTGCCAAATTCGATTTGCGGATCGGCAAACACCGCCGGCAGTTGCAGAATCGCCGCCTTGCTGGCCAGACGGAATGTCCCGCCCTGCTCGTTGCCGGCGACGCTGCCGCTCAAACCGGCAAAGCCGGGCAAGGCGCCCCAGGCATTCATGCCCAGCCGCTCGAAGTGCGCGCTCAAGCTGTATTTGTCCGGATGGATCCGGCCCTGCTCATCCAGTCGCCCCGCCCAACTGGTTTTCAGATTGCTCAGCCGGCCGCGCGGCGCGTAGTTGTCCAGCTGTTTGCGCAAACCCGCATCAAACGGCAGATAGGCAGCAAAGCGGACCAGCACGTCGAAATCGAGTTGGTCCGCCTCGAACACGCCGCTGGCCGGCTTGCGGCCGGTCGCCTCATTCCACGCCAGCTGAAAATCCATGGGCGCAAAGGCAATGCCATCTTCCGTCTGCAAGGACAGGCGCTGCGCGCTCAGCTGATAACCCTGGGCATTGCGCCGACCTTCCAGGCGCCCGCTCAAATTCTGCAGATCGAGGAAAGGCAGCTCCTGGCTGGCGCGGACCCGCACATCACGCAAGGCGATATCGGCCATCATGCCGGCCAGCTGCTGCTGTTCCAGATTCAACCAGACGCGCAGGGCGCCACTACCCTGTGGCAGATCAACCGGGTAATCGATCCATTGCCGCCAGACAGACAGATCGGCATAGGCAAGCTCGGCATAGGCCCGACCTTTCCAGGTCGCCGGCTGATCGAGCTTGCGGCCGCTGAAATCACCACGGATATCGAAACGCGAAGCCAGCATCTGCGGCGGCTCTGCGGTCAGACCGAAGCGATGACGACGGCCATCGTTCTGCAGATGCAGATTGAAATGCTGCAGCGTCAGCGGCGGCGCACCGCGCTGTTCGTCATGCCAGGTAATGCCGGCATCACGAATGATGATGCGATGCTGGGCGAGCAGCCATTCAAGAAACGCGTTGTCGCTGTCTGCGGCCTGGGTGTTGAGTTGCAGACCGGCAACGAAAATGCGGCCAGCGCGGTCACGGCGCACATCCAGTTGCGGCGCAAGGATTTCCAGCCGCCGCAGACGCAGTTCGAAATGCAGCAATGATGTCCATGAGAGATCGGCTTCGACATGATCGAAGGTCAGCGCCGGGCGGCCATCTTCATCCCTGATCTGCAATCCCTGCAAGGCCAGATGGGGCGAAAAGCCGCGCCAGCGCGCATCTACCAGCTGAATGGCGACCGGCAGATTGAGGGCATTCGCCAGGGCCTGCTCAAGATTGCCGCGATAATCCTCGATGTAGGGAAACACCGCATGACGCAGGATCAGGATCAGCAGGCCCGTGGCGAAATACAGCGTCAGCGCCAACCACCACAGCCACCGCTGCCAATGCTGCCAATGCGCAGATAGCCGACGACCCGGCCATGCGCCCAGAATCCGGGGGCGACGTGCAAACAGTGAAGAATCAGCAGGTTTGATGGCGGCAATCTTCTGACGAAAAACGGCAAAAATACCGGCGCAACATGCCGGTCCGATCGATACGACGGGGAAAAACGCCCAGCCCCACGAACCAGTCAAACAGACTCCGGCCCCGGCTAGAATGGCGACTTCCGCAGCGTACATTCGAAGCTGCTTATTTTACCTGAACGCACTCCTTGCCGATGCCTGTCGACACCTTGCAAAAGGTTCTGCCCTGGTCACGCGCCCTGGCGCGCATGCTGGCGGCCCAGCCCGCGCTGGCCGATGAAATCACCCGCCAGCTGACCCAGCCGCTCGACAGTGCCTGTCTGCACGCCCTGCTGCCGGACGCACTCGATGAAACCAGCCTGAAACCGGCCCTGCGCCAGTTCAAACAGCGCGCCTACGCCCGCCTCATCACCCGCGACCTGGCCGGGCTGGCCAGTCTGGCCGAAGTCACCGCCAGCATGACGCTGATCGCCGAAATTGCCCTGGCCACAGCACAGCGCGTATTGATGCAATCACTGGTTGCCCGCTTTGGCCAGCCGCGCAGCGAAACCGGCACGCCCCAGCAACTCATCATCATCGGCATGGGCAAGCTGGGCGGGCGCGAGCTGAATGTGTCGTCCGACATCGACCTGATTTTTCTGTTTCCCGAAAATGGCCAGACCGATGGCCAGGGCAGCAGTGGAAAGTCGCTCGACAACGTCGAGTTCTTCACCCGCCTGGGCCGTGGCTTGATCAGCGCCCTGGATGAAATCACCGGTGATGGGCAGGTCTTCCGCGTCGATATGCGCCTGCGACCGAATGGCGATTCCGGCCCGCTGGTGGCCAGCTTCGACATGCTGGAAAACTACTTCATCACCCAGGGTCGCGAATGGGAACGCTATGCCTGGATCAAGGCGCGCGCCCTGCCACCGGTTACCGACGATGACACGCCGCCAGCGCAATGGGCCGAATGGATGCGGGCGCTCGAAGCCTTGCGCCGGCCATTTGTATTCCGCAAATATCTTGATTTCGGCAGCATCGAAGCGATGCGCGATCTGCATGTGCAGATCCGTCGCGAAGTCGCGCGCAAGGAAATGCTCGACAACATCAAGCTGGGGCCCGGCGGTATCCGTGAAATCGAATTCATCGCCCAGGCTTTTCAACTGATCCGTGGCGGCCGCGACGAACGCCTGCGCATCCGTCCCACCCAGCAGGTACTGCCCCTGCTGGTCGAATCGCGCCGCCTGAGCGCCCGCTCGGTCAACGAACTGACCAGCGCCTACAGTTTCCTGCGCCGCCTCGAACATCGTCTGCAATACCTTGATGATGCGCAGACCCACGAGCTGCCCGGCGCAGCAAGTGATCAAGCACTGATTGCCGGCGCCATGGGCCATGCCGACTATTCCGCCTTGCTGGCTGAACTCAACCAGCATCGCGCCATCGTCTCCCGACATTTTGATGCCGTGTTCGCCGATCCCCATCGCGAACGCAACGACGATGCTGCCGATCACCCCTGGCACGACGACCTGAACCGTCGCCAGGCAGAAGGCGATGACAGCGCCGCAGCCGACCGTCTGAGCGGCCAGGGTTACCACGACGGCGCGCAGGTGGTTGCCCGGCTGGCGGCATTGCATGGTGGCAGCCGTTACCAGCAGATGCCCACGGCCACCCGCAAACGTTTCGATGCCTTGATGCCACAGGTCATCGAAACCTGCGCCACCACCCAGCAGCCGGATGCGGCACTGTTTCGCGTGCTCGATCTGCTCGAAGCGGTCAGTCGCCGGCCAGCCTATCTGGCACTGCTGCTGCAGTATCCGCTGGCGCTGCAAAAGCTGGCGCAGCTTGCCGCTGCTTCACTGTGGGCGGCGGAATATCTGAAGACTCACCCGATCCTGCTGGACGAACTGCTCGATCCGAGCATCCTCGACATCACCCCTGACTGGCCGGCTTTCCGCCAATCACTCGAAGAGGCGCTGGCAGCGGCCGAGCCAGACACCGAACAGCAGATGGATCTGCTGCGCGAAGCACATCACAGCCAGGTATTCCGCCTGCTGGTGCAGGACATCAGCGGCGTGCTGACCGTGGAAAGACTGGCCGACCATCTCTCGGCACTGGCCGATCTGATGCTGGAACTGGCGCTCAAACATGCCTGGCGCAAAATCACCAGACGGCACATCGAAACACCCCGCTTCGCCATCATCAGCTACGGCAAACTGGGCGGCAAGGAACTGGGCTATGCCTCCGATCTTGACCTGATTTTCGTCATGGACGACCCCCATCCAGCCGCTGGCGAAAATTACGCCCGCCTGGCCACCCGGCTGAACACCTGGCTGTCCAGCCAGACAGCGGCAGGCAGCCTGTTTGATATCGACTTGCGCCTGCGCCCCAATGGCGAATCCGGTCTGACCGTGGTTTCGCTCGATGCCTTGCGCCAATACCAGCTTGAATCCGCCTGGGTCTGGGAGCACCAGGCGCTCACCCGCGCACGGTTTTCCGCAGGCGATCCGGCCATCGGCGCAGCCTTTGAAAACATCCGCGACCAGATACTGCGTCAGCCACGCGAGCCGGCCCACCTGCGTCAGGCAGTGCTGGACATGCGCCATAAAATGCGCGCGGCCCACGCCACCCCGGCCCGCCAGGCAGATGACGTGTTCGATCTGAAACATGATCGTGGCGGACTGGTCGATGTCGAATTCATCGTGCAGTACCTGATCCTTGGCCATGCCCACGAATACGCTCAACTCACCGGCAACCTGGGCAACATCGCCTTGCTGAAGATTGCCGGCGAACTGGGTCTGATTCCGCCGTCACTGGCCGAAGACGTGCGCAATGCCTACCGCGACTATCGCCGCCTGCAACATGGCGCCCGGCTCAACAACGCCCCGGCCCAGGTTGCACCGGCAATGGTCGCCTCGCAGATTGCCGCCGTGCGCGCCTTGTGGCAGCAGGTTTTTGCAGAAGATTGAGGCTGTTTTTTCTCATCACGAACAACCATCGCCGACTGCGCACAATATTGTTCTGTCACACGATTTTCACCACTGTTACGCCCAGGAGCCTGCCACCATGCCCGTGAATTACACCACACCTTCCGTCACCCAACTGTTGCCGGTTGACGGCCTCCGCCTCGGCATCACTGAAGCCGGCATCCGCAAGGCCCAGCGCCGCGACCTGACCTTGATCGAACTGGCCCCCGGCAGCCAGGTAGCCGGAGTGTTCACGCAGAACCGCTTTTGTGCCGCGCCGGTGCAAGTCTGCAAACAGCATCTGGCGGGCGCTGAAACCGCCATCCGCGCCCTGGTCATCAATACGGGCAACGCCAACGCCGGCACCGGGGCGGCCGGGCTGGCGGCGGCTCAAGCCAGTTGCCAGGCGGTGGCCGCACTGTTGGGCTGCGAAGCCACGCAGGTGCTGCCTTTTTCCACCGGCGTAATCATGGAAGCCCTGCCCGTCGACCGCCTGATCGCCGGGCTGCCACGCTGCCAGGCCGCCCTGGATGGCAGCGCCCAGGCCTGGCACGATGCCGCCCACGCCATCATGACCACCGACACGGTGGCCAAGGCCGCCTCTCGGCAGATAGACATCGCTGGCAGCACCATCCACATTACCGGGATTTCCAAAGGGGCAGGCATGATCAAGCCCAACATGGCCACCATGCTGGGTTTTCTCGCCACCGATGCCGCCATCGCCCAGCCGCTACTTGAACAACTGGTCAAGGAAGTGGCCGATGCCTCCTTCAACTGCATTACCGTCGATGGCGATACCTCGACCAATGATTCCTTCGTGCTGATCGCCACCGGCGCAGCCGGTAACGCCGTCATCAGCAGTCCGGATCAGGCCGCTTACACCACCTTGCGCGATGCGCTCAAAGCCGTGGCGACCGAGCTGGCCCAGGCCATTGTGCGCGATGGCGAAGGGGCCACCAAGTTCATCGAAATTCAAGTGGATCACGGCCGCGATGTGGCCGAATGCAAAGCCGTCGGCTATGCCATTGCCCATTCACCCCTGGTGAAAACCGCTTTCTTCGCTTCCGACCCCAATCTTGGCCGGCTGCAAGCGGCGATCGGCAATGCTGCCCAAAACCATGCCGCTTTGAGTGATCTGGATGTCAGCCAGGTCAGACTCTGGCTGGGCCAGACGCTGGTGGCCGAACACGGCGGCCCGGCCGCCAGTTATCAGGAAGCCGATGGCGCCCGCGAAATGGCCGCTGCCGAAATCAAGATTCGTGTCGATCTGGCCCGTGGCCAGGCCAGCGCCACCACCTGGACCTGTGATCTGTCCTATGACTACGTGAAAATCAATGCGGATTACCGCAGCTGATCATCAAGGGGCAATTGATGAAGGTACACGATCATGACGAAGAAATACCGGCGGCCATCCACGAGACGATGGCGGCCCGGCCTTGCATCTGCTGACCGTGGTGAAGAAAAAAAGCATCCATGAACAAATCGTAACGCTCAGCTGAATCGTCCACCCCTCCACCCGCCAGGGCGGCCGGTCGCAAGACCGGGCTCTGGTATTTTTGCCAGACTGTGCTGCAACTGTCACAAATCCTCTATCCTTGGTTGTAGCAAGTTCATCGCTTCGATAACATCCCTGGGCATTGTGCATTGTGTATTGTGCATTGTGCACTGCGCCGGAAAGCATTCCCTTGCTTTCCGAGCGCCGACAAGGACTCGCACGAAATGACGCACCCATCACCCGGACTGGAACTGCCCACACTGTCGACAGACAGTCCCCCCCTGTTCGCTGATGCGGATTCCTGCCGTGACTGGCTGGCCACCCTGACAGCCAATCCGGCACAGCAGACACATCAGACGCAAGCCCTGCTGCTGCGCCAATTGAATCTGCTCAACCGTTATGCCCTGCCTGCAGCGAAACGTTTCATTCTGCTGGAGTTGTTGCGCGGCCATCTGCATGTCGCCAATGCCGATGCTGCACAGCGTTTCAGCGATCGCCCCTTGCCTCTGACGCCGCCAGAACTGGCGGCTTTCGATACCTGTCAGACACTCTGGCAGGCGCTGGAAACAGGCTATCTGCACTGTGTACAGGAATTTGCCGAAGCCGCCGAGGCTGCCGACAAAAACACCTCCCAAGCGCTGACCCGAGCCGCCGGACGCGCACTGGCCTGCCTCGCGGCAGCCCATCTCGATGCCTGCCAGGCCGCCATGCTGCCGGCGCCGGGCTTCTGGCTGCGACTGCATCAGATTTACCATTTGCTTGAGCAACGGCAACTGACCCAGATGGCAATTGATGATGAACAACGCAGTCAATCCGCCACCACGACACCGCTGAGCTGCGCCAGCCTTTATGTAGAAATCCTGCTGCTGGCGGCCGCCCACCCCATCGAACTTGAGCCATCACAGCGCGCCCAGCTTGTTCATTGGAGCCGGTCATGGGCACACAAGCCCGCGCTGCAGGCCACTCCACCGGCTGACCGGCGCACCCCCCCCCTGCTGGTTGATCTGGCAACCGATGCAGCGGCTGCCTTCAAGACCGCCGCAACCGGCGCTACGCTGCGCTGGCTGGACATGACGGCCTTGCGTCTGAGTATCAAGCAGACACTGACCGCGCTGGAAAAAGGCGTGACCAGCACAAGCAATGAGCGGGCAATCTCGCACCTGTCACCTGCGGTAAACACAGCCTCTGCGGGCTTTGCCACGACAGATGACAACGCCATTGACCTGGCATTGCTGCGTCAGGTCTATCAGGATTGGTGTCGCGGCGGGCGGCACGACCAAGGCCGGAAGCACAACGGCGCCTGCCTGCTGATTGCCGATTTCGACCGCATTCACCAGACACTCAACCGCGCGCAGACCGCAGCACACAGCACCGCCCCTGTGTCCGACAACCATGCTGCCATCGCCTGTGAACGCTGGCAGAAAACCCGCGAGCATGTCACTCATGTCTGCCTGCAACGGCCACTCAACCAGCCCGGCAAGCGACTGATGCGTGGCCAGCTGCTTGCCCTCTGCATGGATACCGAAGCCCACCACGACGACCCGCCGGCCATTCTTCTTGGCAAGCTGCGCTGGCTGGCCATCAACAGCACGCGCGATGCCTTGCTGGTGCATATGCAACTGCTGCCCGGCCAACCGCAAGCCATTACATTCATGACGTGTGCAGCGTCTGCATCGGCACAGACCGGTCACGGTTTTTTGCTGCCGGCCATCCCCGCGCTCGACAAACCGGCAACGCTCCTGCTCCCGCCCAGCGGCTTCGGGCCGGGCAACACGCTGCGCGTCAGTACCCCCGAAGGTCATCGCCAACTCTATCTGCACGACAGCATCGACAGCGGCGCGGATTTCGTGCGCTGTACCTTCAGTGAAACAGCAGGCTGATTGGCAAACTCACAAACGGCGCAAAGCCGCCGGATTCTGTTGGTAGCGCTCAAGCAACACCCGCTCCAGCGGTTTTTCCGAAGCCGTTTTGGGAATCTCATCAAGCAGCAACAAAAAGCTGGGTACGAAATTGGCTTCCAGCCCAGCGCGGCAGCGGGCAAGCAGGGCGGCCTGGTCAAAACGGGAACGGGCCGCCTCGGTCGGCACGATGGCGGCCACCACGTCGCTTTCGCCCGGTGCGCCGGATGCGGCGGGTACGCCGAAAACGAACACGTCATCGACCTGGGGATCTTCGGCAATCACTTTTTCGACAAAGCCGGGGTTGATGAAATCTCCGTTGCGCCGGATGCCGCCGCCTTTGCGGTAATCGAAATACAGCCAGCCATCGGCATCGCGGTGGCCCATGTCGCCGCTGCGGTTCCAGCCATCGCGCAACTTGTCGCGCGAGGCTTGCGGGTTGCCGTGGTAATTGACTTCGACCGACAGCGGCCCGTCGGCCTCGGCGCGACAGCAGATTTCACCAATCACGCCGGGCGGGCATTCCTTGCCATCTTCATCCAGTATTTTCATGATGAAACCGGGCATGGGCTGGCCAAAAGAGCCGATCGGCCCTTCACCGGGGCGGCGAAAAGCCATGCCCCCGCCATCAGAAGCGCCGTAGATCTCGAAAATCTGCACCGCGAAACGACGTTCGAAGGCTTCCCAGATACCTGCCGGCATACCGCCACTGATCACCAGCCGCACGGGATTGTCGGCATCGTCCGGGCGGGGTGGTTCGCTGTAGATGGCCGTGGCCATGCCACCAAGCAGGGAAAAGCTGGTGCAGCCGTAATGGCGGCAGACCGCCCACAATTTCGATTTGCTGAAACGTCGGCTGATGACGGCCCGGTAAGCACCAAACAAGGCCGGGCACAGCGCCGTGGCCTGGGCATTGTTGTGCGTCAGGGACAGACCGGTATAGGGCCGCTCATCCTCGCCATAGCCGAACAGCGAACCCATCAGACCGGTGCCGCCAAAGCGCCGGTTGAGGCCGACGATCCCCTTGGGATTGCCAGTCGTGCCAGAGGTGTAGATGATTTGCAACGGATCGTCGAGGGTGACCGCCACCGGCTCGACGCGCGGCACGGCGGTGGCGAGAATCGGTGCCAATGGCGTGACGGTGGGGTGCGCTTCTAGTGCGGCGGCACCCGGCTCGCCCGAAGCCAGCGCCAGCACCCATTGCACGGTCGGCATCTGCGCTCGGGCCGCGCTGACTTCGGCCAGGCAGTAATCCGCACAGATGATGCCGCGACTACCCGAGTCATTCACCATCCAGGCCAGCTTGTCGGCCTTGGCACGCGGATCAACCGGCACAAACACCGCCCCGCAAATCGAAGCGGCAATCATCGCTTCGACAAACTCGGGATGGTTCTGCAACATGATGACGAAACGCTCGCCCTTGTTCAGCCCCAGCTGCATCAGATGCGCCGCCAGGCGGTTGGCATGGACATCGAGCTGCTGATAGGTGCGCACTTCATCGGCCGTGACGCCGCCATCCAGGCTCAGATGCTCGAAAGTCAGCACGTCGTGCGTCGGCATCTGCTCGGCGCGGATTTCGATCAGGTCGGCCAGTATGAATTCATTGCGGCTGTCGGGGTCACGCATATGCCTTGCTCCTTTCAACGCTGCAGAATGTTGATGTTCATCACCGCCGTTTCGTTGCCCAGACTGCCGCCGCCGTTGTGGGCCAATCCGATGCGCGCACCTTCGACCTGACGCTGGCCGGCACGTCCCTGCAACTGCCAGGTGAGTTCGGCAATCTGTGCCACGCCCGTGGCGCCGACCGGATGTCCCTTGCGCAGCAGACCGCCGGAAGGATTGACGGGAATGCGGCCCCCCAGCCGCGCCGCGCCCGATTCGACAAAACCGCGCACCTCGTCCGCCCGGCACAGCCCCAGATGCTCGTAGGTGAGCATTTCCGTCACTACCGAAGAATCGTGCAGTTCGACCAGATCAAGCGCCTCCGGACCGATGCCGGCCTCGTGGTAGGCCGTGGCGATCGACAGACTGGTCACTGTTTCCGCAGCGTCATCGGCATGTTCGAAATAGGAATGCACCACGCTGGAAATCAGGCGCACCGGCTGCGCGATGCCCAGCTGCCGCGCCTTTCGCTCACTGACCAGAATCACCGCCGCGCCACCATCACCCAGAGGGCATATCATCGGCCGGGTCAGCGGATCGACGATCACCGGCTGGGCCAGCACTTCCTCGACGCTGGTCAGCCGTTGAAACTGGGCACGCGGATTGAGGCTGCCATGAAAAGCCGCCTTTTCGGTGATCATGGCGAAATGGCGGATATCCGTGCCGTGGCTGGCCATGTAATCACGCGCCAGCTGACCGTAGAAATCGGCAAACATCGAACGCTTGGTGCCCGCGCCGGCAGTCTGTTCTGCACTTTGCCCGGCACTCATGGCGGCCATGAAGCTGTCGCGCGCTTCAACATCGATGGCGCCGTTGAAAGCGCTGTAGCTGACCATCTTGTTCTCATGGAACAGTTTCTCGAAACCAACCACCAGCACCACGTCGTAATAGCCGGCCGTCACCATCAGCGCGGCCTGGTTCAAGGCAGTGGAGCCACTGCCGCAGGCGTTCTCGATATTGATGATGGGAAACTTGCCCAGCCCGATGGCACTCAGCACCACCTGGCCGCGTATCGACTCCTGCCCGGTCACCAGACCGGCCGCGCAGTTGCCGACATAGGCCGCTTCGATTTCCTCGGCCCGGATGCCGGCATCCTTGATGGCTTCCAGCACCGGCTGGCCGCCCAGCCATTTGATGCTCTTGTCCAGATGTTTGCCGAAAGGCGTCATGCCGACGCCGGCAACGATGGCATTCACACGCATGGCAGGCCGCCGTTCACAACATGCCGTTGCGCGGCAAATTGTATTTCAGCCGCAGCGCTTCGATTTCCTCCTCGCGGCCCGGCAGCTTGGCGGGCGCCTGAATCATGCGCTTTTCCTTGAGCTCTTCGACCACTGCGGCCGAGCGTGGAAAAGGCGTATCCATCGCGTTGTACTGGAACAATGTCTCAAAAGGCAGGCGGGGCCGTTGTCCGCCCGCCTCGCGCGATTCGGCCGGATAGCCCACCGTCTGCGCCACCACGATGCGGCAGCTCTCCGGTAAGCTGAAAGCCCGCTCCACACGCTGCCAGTTGGCCGAACCCTGACAGCAGCAGCCCAGCCCTTCGGCAATCGCCACCAGCGTCGCCTGGGCAATGGCCTGGCCCAGATCCATATCGACCAGACCGGGCGCCTTCATGTTTTCAGAAGCAGCGGTCATGATCGGTGCCAGCACGTCGTTGAGCTCGTCATAACGTCCTTCACCATAACCCAGTGCGCCGACATCGACCAGCTCGGTCAGCCGCTGGGCGGCTTCGTCCATGGCGCGGCCTTCGATGTACCAGAGGATGATGATGGGCGCTTGCTGGATCTGATAACCGCCGACCGGCGAAGGCAGGCAGTCGAGCTGCTCTTCGCTGGCGGTGGCCCGATTGACCACCAGTGCGCGGGCAGCATTGTTGTTGCCAAAATGCGAAGCCAGTCGCGCGGCTTCCAGCATTTTCTGGATTTTCTCGATTTCCACCGGGCGCTCCGGATCAAGAAAACGGAAAGAACGGCGGCTGCCGATGGCATCAAAAAGTTCCATGTCGCTACTCCCTCAGAAATTGTTGGCCGCAGTCAGGCCCAGCATGTGATTTTCACCATCCTCGATCAATCCGGCCCGGGCGTCACGAAAGATTTTTTCCAGCGGATATTCGCGACACAGACCATTGCCGCCAAACATCTGCAAGGCTTCGGAAGCAATCTCGAAAGCAGTTTGCGTCACCAGCACCTTGGCAGCGGCTGCATACTGAAAGGGAATCATGCCCATGCGCTGATAGTGCTGGATGGCCACCTGGCGGGCGAAGCTGCGCGCCGATTCGAGTTTCATGAACATCTGGAACAGCCGCGCCTTCACACTTTGATGCTCGATGATGGGCTTGCCGCCCTGCACGCGCTCCCTGGCGTAGGCCAGCGCATGATCGAAGGCTGCCCGCGCCACACCGACGAATTGCAGGCCCATGGCCGTATTGGCATGGGCAAGAAAACCGCCCAGCATCATGGTGTACAGCTCAGGATCGTCGGCCAGAAAGAATTGCGCCGGCACACGCACATCGTCAAAGAAAATCTCGCCCTGATTCAAGCTGCGCTGGCCCAGCTTGTCGAGCGGCTGACCACGGCTGATGCCAGGCAGATCCAGCGGCAGCAGGAAAACCGCGCCGCCGGCCCGGCCAATTTTCGTATCCTCATAAGTGGCAAACACCATGCCGCAACCGGCGATGGTGCCGCAGGAAACCCAAGCGGCTTTCTGGCCGTTGAGGATGTAATCCTCGCCATCGCGCCGGCAGCGCAGATCGGCCCGGCCGGCCGGATCGCGGAAACTGGCGTCGTTGAAGGCCACCATGTCGGAACCGTGATTCGGCTCGGTCAGCGCCAGACAGAAGAACTCATCGCGGGCAGCAAAGAACTCGGCCAGATCCTCGCGCCCCATCTGCCGCGCCACCGAAGCGCCCAGGTTCCACAACGAATAGGTGATCGACAGGCCGACATCGCCCCAGCACAGCTCCTCGATCACCATGGCGTGCATCAGGGCCCTCGCTTCAGGCGTCAGGTCGGGGCCATAGCAATCGGGTGCGCCGACCAGGCCAATCTCCTTGAATTTTTCCAGTCCCTGCCACAAGGGCGAATCGCTGGCGATGACGGCCTCGGGCGTCATGCGATCAAGCTGGGCGGCAATCGGCCGCATGACTTCAAGGGCAAAACGATGCGTGGTCTCACGCAGGGCCAGCATTTCTTCGCTGATGCCAACATCCAGATCAATGACAGGACTCATGGGGCTGCAACTCCTCAACGATTGACGATGAAAGCCTGTGGCTTGTCGAGCCATTCAAGCAGGCTTCCTTGATCCGGTCAATCAATCAATTGGTTAATTGACAGCCCGTCAGCAATCGGCCTAAATACGGGCAGCTGGCGTTTCACTGCAAGCCGACTGCGCCTTCAGCAACAACCCATCCTGATCAAGCTTGACCACCAACGTGACCAATACCAAGAAACCAATGAAAAGAGCTGGCCGTCCCGTCGGGGCCGATGTCGCCATCACGACCCGCAAAAGCATACTCGACGCCGCCACGCTGTGCTTTGCCGAACTGGGCTACGCTGCTGCCAGCAACCGCGAAATCGCCAAGCGCGCCGGCGTCACCAGCGGTTCGCTGTATCACTATTTCGACTCCAAGGCCGCGCTCTACCGCGCCGCCCTGCAGGATGCCAACACCCGGCTGCTTGATGCCTATCTGGCCGTCACCCGTGAACATGCCGAAGCCAGCAGTCTTGATCAACTCTGCCTGGGTCTGGAACAGGCTTTTGCCGTGGCGGCAACGCGACCCGGCATGATGCGCTTTGCCGCCGGAGCGGCCATGGAAATCCAACGCAACAAGGAACTCGACTGGCTGGCACGCGAAGATGCCGAAGCCTTTCCGCTGTTCTTCCGTCGCCTGCTCAAACGCGCCCGGCAGCGTGGCGAATTGGCCGCAGAGGTGAATATCGATGCCACCATCAATGTGCTGCTGATTTCCTTCGCCAGCCTGGCCTTCCTGCAAGGCACGCAGTTTGATGCCCGCTCTTTCGAAGCCTCGCTGCAATCTTTTCTGCAACTGCTGCGCGGCGAAATGTTCATCGCTGCGCAGCCCAACCAGGGCTGAACGGCGATGCCGACCAACCCGTCTGCCGCACCCTTCACGCTGCGCTTGCAGCCGACAGCGGATGACCAGCGCATCGCCCGCTATGCCGCCGCGGCGATTGCCCTGTCAGTGGTCGAAGCCGCCATTCCCAGCCCGCTGCCCGGTGTCAAGCCCGGACTGGCCAACATCATCACGCTGGTGGTGCTGGCCCGCCACGGCTGGCGCGATGCGGTCTGGGTCACCCTGCTGCGGGTGTTTGCCGGCAGCCTGGTGCTGGGCCAGTTTCTCGCGCCGGGCTTCTTTCTCAGCCTGGCCGGCTCGCTGCTCAGCCTGGCCGTGCTGGGAGCGGCGCTGCATCTGCCAGCACGCGTATTCGGCCCGGTCAGCCAGAGCCTGCTGGCCGCATTCGCCCACATTGCCGGCCAGTTGCTGCTGGCCCGGCTCTGGCTGGTGCCGCATGACGGCCTGTTTTACCTGCTGCCGGTCTTTGCCCTGGCCGCGCTGGTGTTTGGCCTGGTCAATGGTCTGGCTGCCGCCAGGATACTGGCCGAAGCGGACCTCAAGGCAGTCGCGCATTCGGCAGACGCGCCAGAATCCTCTGCGTGCGACGATTGAGATAGGCCGAGTAAAGATTTTTCTCGAAACGCCGGGGGGCCGGCAGTATCACCGCCAGGCGCGCAGCCTGCGGCGCGCTCAGCTGGGCAGCACCGATTTTGTAATAGTGTCGCGCCGCCGCTTCAGCGCCAAACACGCCATCGCCCCACTCCACGGAATTCAGATACACCTCCAGAATGCGCCGCTTGTCCCAGACGGTTTCCAGCATCAAGGTGATCACCGCTTCCTGGGCCTTGCGCCACGGCGTCTTGACCGGAGAAAGAAACAAATTCTTAGCCAATTGCTGGGAAATCGTCGAGCCGCCCGCCACCACCCGGCCCTTCTTGCGATTCTTTTCCAGCGCCAGTTGCATCCCCTCCCAGTCAAAGCCGTCGTGCAGGATGAACTTGTCGTCCTCGGCCGCCACCACGGCGCGTTTCAGATGCACCGAAATCCTGTTGTACGGCAGCCAATGGCGCTTGATCTGGGCTTGCGGATTTTTCTGGCGCGCTTCACTGAGGCGGATTTCCATGAAACGCGTCATGCCCGGATCGGTGTATTTCCACCACACCACCCAACCCAGATACCAGAGCTGACTGAGCAGGATCAGCAGTCCCAGGCCCAGCAAAATGCGTCTGAACCATTTGAGCAAACTGCCCAGCAGCCGCTTCATGACTGCCGCAACGCCGCCAGCACGGCCGCCGTTTCGGGACGCAGGCCACGCCAGAGCCAGAATGCTTCCGCCGCCTGTTCGACCAGCATACCCAGACCATCGGCCACCTGCGCACCGACGCGCCGCGCCTGCGCCATGAATGGCGTCTGTCGACCGTACAGCATGTCATACGCCAGGCAGCCCGGCGCAAAGACATGATCGGCAATTTCCAGCACGGCATCACTGAGGCCGGCGGCAGTGGCGTTGATGATCAGATCGAATGATTGATTGCCCAGCTCGGCAAAACCACCGGCCTGCACATGGCCATGCGCGCCCATCTCCCGGGCCAGCTGCTGTGCCCTGGCCGCCGTGCGATTGGCAATCACCAGGCAGGCCGGCTGTTCCTGCAACAAAGGCAGCACACTGCCGCGCGCCGCACCGCCGGCACCCAGCAACAATACGCGCTGGCCTTTGATCGAACGCCCCAGATTGACGCTGATGTCACGCACCAGACCGGCGCCATCGGTATTGTCGCCATGGATTTCACCTTGCCGGAAACTCAGGGTATTCACCGCCCCCGCCGCTTGCGCCCGCGCGCTCAGTCGATCGGCCAGCCGAAAAGCCTCTTCCTTGAACGGCACGGTGACATTTGCCCCCCGGCCACCGGCCGCCATGAAGTCATGCAGGGTCGCGGCAAAGCCGTCCAGCGGCGCCAGCAGGGCTTCATAGCTCAGATCCTGTCCAGTCTGCAGGGCAAAGCGGCGATGGATCTGCGGTGATTTGCTGTGGGCGATCGGATGGCCGATCACGGCGTATCTGTCGGTCATGGTGGCTGCTGCGGCCAGTTACTTGGCCTGCAGTCTGTCCTCGTTGGTGAATGACCAGGTGCGGGTGATGCCGATGATGTCGACATCGTTCAGATTCGGCGGAAACGCCGGAAACGGCGCTGCCTGATTGACGATGCGCATGGCCGCATCATCCAGCACCTTGCTGCCGGAAGAACGGTCGATGGTGATGGTGTGAATGCTGCCATCGGACTTGATTTCCACCGTCAGCACCAGCGTGCCATACAAGCGCCCGCGCGCGGCCTGCGGATAGTTGAGATTGCCGACGCGCTCGATTTTCTGCCGCCAGTCTTCCTCATACTGGGCGAAACGATATTCCGTGGCCCGCGCGCCGATGAATTTCTTGCGCGGCCGCTTGTTGTATTCCTCGTACTGCTTTTCGATCTGCCCCTGCAAGCGGGCCATGGCCATTGCCGAAGCGGCCAGATCATTGCCACTGACCGGCCTGGGCTCCGGTTCCGGATTTTTCTGCGTTCGCTGTTGGTCGGTCGAATACACTTTTTCCCGCTGTTTGATCTGGCTCATCAGCTGGCGCTGCAAGGCTTCCATCTGGGCAATCTTGCGCTGCGCCTCGACCAGTTCATTGCCTTCGCGCACGGCCGGCGTCACTGGCAGGGGCGTCTTGGCGATGCGTTTTGCATCGATATTGCCGCCACCATCGAGATTGACCTGGGCACGCGCCTGCGCCTGGCTGGGGGCGGCAGCGCTTCTGGCATTGACCAGAATGACTTCCAGCATCTGGTCACTGGCCTTGGCCAGTTTGTGCGGAAATTCAAAGTGGATGGCCAGAGCCAGCGCGTGAATGGCCAGGGACAGGCTCAACGCCGCCGACAACGTGATGCGGCGCGGCAGCAGGGCCTGAATCTGAACACGTAACCGGCGGAACCTGGACGTAACACTCGACATAGCGGGCGATTCTACCCGGCCCCGGCCTGCCCTTCCAAAGCATCCGGCGGCGCGGCCACGGTTTCGCCGGTTTCTTCGGGAACCTGTGCGACTTCGTCAGCCGACAGCAGCACGGGCGCATCCGGCAGGGCTTCGATGAAACGGCCACGCGCGGAAGGTTCGTAAAGATTGATTGTTTCGATCGCCAGCCGAATCCGCGTGCCGCACGCCAGCAGCGGCAGACCCGGCATCCGCAGCACCAGCGGCAGCACTTCGAGTCGCACCAGACCTTCACGCAGCACCAAGGCGGTGGTTTCCTGGATGTTTTCCTGCTGCAACCAGCGCAGACACCAGTAACGCTCCATGCCGCGCTGGAATTCGCCATACGCGGCATAGGTCAGTTCGAAATCGCGCATGGCAGCCAGCAGTTCGGCAGAACGCGGCGCAAACGGCGGCGGTTCATTGCGCAACCAGGCAATCAGCTGCCACTGGTTGAGCAGGTCAACATGACGACGCAAGGGCGATGTCGTCCAGGTGTAACAATCAACGCCCAGTCCTTCATGCGCTGTCGCCACCGTCGTCATCCGCACTTTGCCCGATGTCTGCGCCCGGTATAGCGCAGCCACACCGGCATCGGCCAGATCGCGCGCCCAGCCGGCATTGGCGACAATCATCAGCTCGGCCACCAGCACATCCAGCGGCGAGCCGCGCGGACGCCGGGCGATCTGGATCTGGCCGGGCTCCGGTGCCAGAGTCGAAGCCGCTGCCCAATCCACCAGAAAAGTGTAATCGTTCTGCCCCTGTGACTGACCCGCCTTGCCGCGCGCGGCTTCCAGCGTCTTGGCAAAATTCCAGAGCAGCCACAGCTCATCCCGAAATGCAAGCGTCGGCAGTCCGTTGGCCAGAGTCTGTTCGTTGAACAGGGGTTCAAGATCATGGTGGCGCAGATTGCTCACAACCATGACCTGCTCAATCCGCGTTTCGCGACGACGCAGGCTGAAGTCCGCCGCAACATCGAGATATACCGAAACAGCCGGCGTGCTGCGCCCGGCCAGCAAGGTATGACGTTCGACCACGTCATCGGGCAGCATGGTGATCTTGCGTCCTGGCATATACACCGTCGATAGCCGTTCGCGGGCCAGTCGACCCAGCGCATCATCCGGACGAATGCCCAGCCCTGGGGCCGCAATGTGTATGCCGATGCGCCAGCCACCACCCTCACTTTCTGCCAGCGGCGTCACCGAAAAAGCATCGTCGATTTCCGTGGTCTGTGCATCGTCGATACTGAAGGCGCGCACCCGAGCCTGGGGCAGATCGGTCGGCACGGTGGGCAGCAGGTAATTGGCAAAGCCCTCACCCTGGGAAAAATGTTCGAACAGAAAACGGTCCAGATGATAGTCATGAACCGATGTCAGTGCGCCGCAACGTTCCAGCAACTGCACGGGCGACAGGCCGCTGGCTGCGCAGGCGTCCTCAAACGCCTTGGTTTCCAGGCGGTTGCGATCCGGCTTGTAGAGCAACTGACGCAGCAGCGGGCGCAATTCTTCGGGCATTTGGCCGGCCTGCAGACTGGCGCTCATGCGTTCCACGGCCAGTGCCTGCTGGCGCTTTTTCTCCAGTCCCGCCAGCGCGGCCTGCAGAATTTCCGGCGGCGCCTTGCGATAGCGGCCACGCCCCTTGCGGTGAAAATACATGGGCGAGGCATGTAGACGCAGCAGCACGGCCGCAGCATCGACAGCGTCCGGTGCGTGGCCGACATACTCGCGTGCCAGTTCCTCGAAGCCGAACTCGGCTTCGCCGCAGACTTCCCAGAGGAAATCGACATCGATTGCGGCCGCCTCACGCTCGGCCCGCTCAAGCAGACCGGCCGCCGCTGGCGTGGCAAAGCGCAACAGCACGTTGCTGCTCTTTACCTTGCTGCGCTTGCCTGTCGGCAGTTCAACCTGCAGGGAAGTCGTATTGTCGGCAAGAATGCTGCCCGCCTTGAAAGCACCTTCCTCTTCGAACAGGACATTCATCAGCCACCCGGGACATGTAACAGGGAAAGGGGCGGGATTATACCGCCCACCCCATCCTGCCCGCGCTGTTCAGAAAACAGGCTGCCTCAGGGCGCCGTCCAGTCGACCAGACCGAATTGCCAGGTCGCCAGCACGATCAGGCCGAAGGCGATGCGATACCAGGCAAATGGCGTGAAATCATGGGTGCTGATGAAGCGCAGCAGCCAGCGCACACAGAAGAAAGCGGAAATGAAAGAGGCGGTGAAGCCGACGGAAAACATGCCCAGATCGTCCATGGAGAACAGGGCACGTTCCTTGTAGATTTCATAGAACGTTGCCGCGGTCAGCGTGGGGATGGCCAGAAAGAAGGAGAATTCAGTCGCTGCCTTGCGCGACAGGCCAAACAGCAGGCCACCGATGATGGTTGCGCCAGAACGCGACGTACCGGGAATCAGCGCCAGACATTGGGCCAGGCCGACCTTGAGGGCATCGCCAAAACTCAGATCATCAACAGATTCCACCCGGATGACATGGTCGCGCTTTTCCGCCCACAGGATCAACACGCCTCCGACTATGAAGGCCAAGGCCACCGGCACTGGCTGGAACAAATGAGCTTTGACCAGCTTGCCAAACAGCAGGCCGAACACGGCCGCCGGCAGAAAGGCAATCAGCAGGTTGAGCGCAAAGCGCTGGGCACTGGCTTCGGTTTTCAGCCCCAATACCACATGGGCAATCTTGCTGCGGAATTCCCAGATCACGGCGAGGATGGCAGCAAACTGGATGACGATTTCAAAGACCTTGCCTCTGTCATCGTTGAACTTGAGCAGATCGCCGACCAGAATCAGGTGGCCGGTGCTGGAAATCGGCAGAAATTCCGTCAAGCCTTCGACGATACCGAGGATGAGCGCATTCAGCAGGGTGAAATCCATGACGTTTCGGATGGGAGTGTCTGTGTGGCGGGCGAGTCTAGCATGGGAGGCTTTGCCTCCTGTCTCGATCGCTTGCATGGGCGGGTTGCAAACCGGCGCCTGCGGCGACGAATCGACCATCCATCATTGCCAGAACCCGCACGGACGCATGGCATGGTGCCGCCCTGTCTGTCCCGCAATGTAGCGACAGGTTGTCGCCCCTTACTGCGTCAATAACTCCAACTGCCTCAGCCAGACCAGCGCCTCGCGCTGGCTCTGTCCGCACATTTCCAGCGACGGCTGCAGACCGCTGCAACAGGCGGGACGTTCCGGGTGACCAAAAATGCGGCAGCGCAGCGCCTCATCCAGTTGCGGGCAGGGCTGGCCGGCGGCTTTGCCCTGCGGCAGTCCGGGAATTGCACTGCTGATCGACGGTGCAATGCAGCAGGCTGCACAACCCGGGCGACAGGTCATGGCGCTCATGACGGCCCGGGGCGGGCGAGATCGATCAGGCGTTGCGGCTGACGACTCAGACGATCCAGCGCCGAAGCATCGAGCAGTTCGGAAAGGAAACGGAAGTTGCGGTTGATGGCGGCTTCATACGGGCACTTGCCGGCGAAATGCCGCTGCAGATAGTGGTCTGCACCGGCATATTCGTCACGGATACGTTTGCTCAACAAGCCGCTGTAAAACGCCGGCGTATTGCGCAACAGGGCTTCGGGATCTGGATAGGTCAGCTCCGGCGCACCCGCCAGACCGATGGCACTGAATTCGACGTAAAGAAAATCGCGGCACTTTTCCAGATAGCAGCGATCAGCCAACTGGCTGACGATGTCGGCTGTGCCCAGCAGACAGGCCAGGACGCGCTCGATCGGCGCCATCTCTGCGGGCATCCGCCAGACCAGTCGGGTGACCATGATCAGGCGGGACAGTTCGGCCAGATGGGCCAGCGGTGCCATGGCCGGGCGCAACAGATAATCCTGCATGAAGGCCACACCACGCGCTTCATGAAAAGGCGTCAGGCTGGCACCGGAAACATGAAATTCATCATGCCGGCGCAGCAGGCCGATGTCATGAAACAGAGCCAACAAGATGCCCAGCACAGCGTATTCGACCGTCAGATGTTCGGCCGCATCAACCGGCGTTTCCAGGCAGTGACCATCGATCAAACGCGCCATGGCCAACCCGGAATCGAGCGCATGACGCACGTCGTGATAGTGCGTATCGCAACGCAGCAAACCGGGAAAGTCGCCACGAAAGGCGGCTACCAGATCGTCCAGCGCCTGCACCAGCACCTGCCGGTAACCCGCCGCATACGCCGTGCCATAGCGCTGCAGCAGCAGGTCATCAAGAGCATCACGCACGGCAGCGGGATTCTGGAAATCCACGGTTCCGGTCGGGTCGCTGTGCTGAATGAGAATGGTCATGGAAAACCCCTGGGGCAGCGAACTGCAGTCCGCCTGGCCACGGCGGGCAAACCCAAACTGTCTGCGCGTCAGCGCTGGTGATACACCTCGGCCCCTTTCTTGACGAATTCAATCGCCTTGGCTTCCATGCCCTTGGCCAGCGCTTCATCTTCTTGCAAGCCTTCACTGGCAGCGTAATCGCGCACGTCCTGGGTGATTTTCATGGAACAGAAATGCGGCCCGCACATGGAACAGAAGTGCGCCGTCTTGGCCCCTTCCTGCGGCAAGGTTTCGTCGTGGAAGGAACGTGCCTTGTCCGGGTCCAGCCCCAGATTGAACTGGTCTTCCCAGCGGAATTCAAAGCGCGCCTTGGACAGCGCATTGTCGCGCACCTGCGCCCCCGGATGCCCCTTGGCCAGATCAGCCGCGTGGGCAGCGATCTTATAAGTAATGATGCCGTCCTTGACATCGTTCTTGTCGGGCAGGCCCAGGTGTTCCTTGGGTGTCACATAACAGAGCATGGCCGTGCCCTGCCAGCCTATCATCGCCGCACCGATGGCACTGGTGATGTGGTCGTAGCCCGGCGCGATGTCGGTGGTCAGCGGGCCCAGCGTGTAGAACGGGGCTTCATGGCACAGCTTCAACTGCAGATCCATGTTCTCCTTGATCATGTGCATGGGCACATGGCCCGGGCCTTCGATCATCACCTGCACGTCGTGCTGCCAGGCAATTTGCGTCAGCTCGCCCAGCGTCTTTAGCTCGCCCAGCTGGGCTTCGTCGTTGGCGTCGTGAATCGAGCCGGGACGCAGGCCGTCGCCCAGGCTGAAGGCCACGTCATAGGCCTTCATGATTTCGCAGATGTCTGCAAAGTGGGTGTAGAGGAAGTTTTCCTGATGATGCGCCAGACACCACTTGGCCAGGATCGAACCGCCCCGCGAGACGATGCCGGTCAGCCGCTTGGCGGTCATCGGCACATAGCGCAGCAGCACGCCGGCATGGATGGTGAAGTAATCCACGCCCTGCTCGGCCTGCTCGATCAAGGTGTCACGGTAGATTTCCCAGGTCAGCTCCTCGGCCTTGCCATTCACTTTTTCCAGCGCCTGATAAATCGGCACTGTGCCGATCGGCACGGGCGAATTGCGGATGATCCATTCACGGGTTTCGTGGATGTTCTTGCCGGTGGATAAATCCATCACCGTGTCACCGCCCCAGCGAATCGCCCAGGTCATTTTCTCGACTTCTTCCTGGATCGAAGAACCCAGCGCCGAGTTGCCGATATTGGCATTGATCTTGACCAGGAAATTGCGGCCGATGATCATCGGCTCCGCTTCCGGGTGATTGATGTTGGCCGGAATAATGGCCCGTCCCCGGGCAATTTCATCACGCACGAACTCCGGCGTGATGATGTTTGGGATGCCCGCCCCCAGCGGCTGGCCGGGATGCTGGCGCTGCAGCAATTCCGTCAGTCCTTCGCGCTTCTGGTTTTCGCGGATGGCGACAAATTCCATTTCCGGCGTGATGATGCCCTGCCGCGCATAGTGCATTTGTGTCACATTGCCGCTGCTGCCCGCACCCTGCCTGGCGCGGCGCGGCGCGCGTGTCAGATTGAAACGGATGTCCTGACTGCCCGCATGTTGCAGGCGCTCACGCCCATAAGCCGAACTCAGACCGGGCAATTCTTCGGTATCGTTGCGCTCATTGATCCAGCCCGCCCGCAGCGGTGCCAGCCCGGCGCGAATATCGATTTTCACCGTCGGATCGGTATACGGGCCGGAGCAGTCATACACCAGGATCGGCGGATTCTTTTCCACTGCATCACTGCCATGCAAAGGCGTATCCATCTGCGAAATTTCGCGCATCGGCACCCGAATATCCGGGCGACTGCCGGCCACATAAACCTTGCGCGAACTGGGCAAGGGCTGGATGCTGGCATCATCCACCTGGGCGTTGGAAGCAAGAAACTGGTCGTTGGCATTCATGTCAAAACTCCGCTTGCTGCATTGGCTGCTGGTAAAGCAATCACTGCATATGATGAGGTTTCCCGTCGGGCGCGGGCAAATCATCAAGCTACTGGAAAGCCTGGGCGAATGCAACCGCCAACAGACACCACAGGACACCAACGACAATCCATCGCCGGCAATTTGAAGCGGTATGGGTGACATGATAAAATGCCGCCTTCGTCACAGGTGTTGCGGCTGGTTCTGCCAGTCGCACTGAAACGGGAAAGCGGTGCGCTTCCTCTGCGAAGCAATGCCGCTACTGCCCCCGCAACGGTAAGCGAGTGCGGACGTATCACACAGCCACTGGGAAACCTGCTTTTCCTGGGAAGGCGATACGTCAAGACTTGCCAGTCCGGAGACCGACCTGGGTCGATCCAGTTGAACGCGCTGCGGGGTGCAGTGCCATGGATAGAGCCAGGCGGCTATCCTGACGTCCTGATCTTCCCTGTACCTTCTGCCCTCCCCCACGGTGCGTTCGCTTTCATCACCAACCACCGACCAGCGGGGACGCTGGTTGCACAGGGAGTTCCACATGTCACGAAACACCCCACGCACGGCGCTGGCCGTCGCTGTTTATTCGACTTGTTCGATTGCTTCACTTTCACTTGCCGCTCAGCCTGCCCTGGCCGTGCCGCAGGCGGATCAAGGCGCTGTCACACTGGGAAATGTCATGGTCACCGCCACGCGCCAGGCCAGTCGCACCAGCGATCTGATTGCCGATGTCCAGATCATCGAAGCAACAGAAATCCAGCGCGCCGGACCACAGACGTCTCTTGGCGAACTGCTCGGTCGCCAGGCCGGCATTGATTTCAAACAGGATGGCGGCCCCGGCGCAGCATCGGGTATTTTCATGCGCGGCACCAATTCCGGCCATGTACTGCTGCTGATCGATGGTGTGCGCTATGGCTCGGCCACGCTGGGTTCAGTGGCCTGGCAGAACCTGCCCCTTGAGCAGATTGAACGCATTGAAGTCGTGCGTGGCCCGGCTTCAGCGTTGTATGGTTCGGATGCCATTGGCGGCGTGATCCAGATTTTCACCAAACGCGGCCAGGATGGTCTGCAGCCCTCGCTGGCGCTGGGTTACGGCAGTTACCACAGCCATGCCGCTTCTGCCGGCATCCGGGGCGGCCAGCAGAATTGGCGCTACAGCGTGCAGGCTGCCGAAAAACGCAGCGATGGTTTTTCGGCCATACGCAATCCGGCCAATTTTTCCTGGAATCCGGACAAGGATGGTTATCACCGCCGCTCGGTAACGGGCAATCTGAGCTACAACCTGAGCCCGGCGCATGAGTTCGGCGCCAGCTTGCTGTATGCCGATGGCTGGAGCCGATACGACGCCAACTTCCCCGGGCCGGCCAGTGATGATTACAAAATGGATGACAGGAACCACAGCAGCAGTCTCTACAGCCGCAACCAGTGGTCCGACCGCTGGACCAGCACACTGCGCATCGGCCGCAGTATCGATGATAGCCGCAGCCTGAACAACGGCACGACCAATTCGATCTTCAAGACGACGCAAACCCAATATCAGTGGCAGAACGATGTGAATCTGCCGCTGGGCAGTCTGCTGCTGGCCGCCGAACGATTGGAACAACGCGTTGCCGGCACCGGAAACTTCGCCCGTGACAAGCGCAGCATCGACAGCCTGTTGACCGGCTGGAACGGCCAGCTGGACAGCCATCAGCTGCAGTTCAATATTCGCCAGGATCGCAACTCGCAATATGGCCACAAGACCACAGGAAGCGCAGGCTACGGCTATCACTTCAGCCCCGAATGGCGCGCCAGCCTGGCCTGGGGCACGGCCTTCAAGGCGCCGACTTTCAATGATCTTTATGATCCCTGGGGCGGCAATCCCAACCTCAAGCCAGAACAGGCAGAGAATCGTGAACTGGCTTTGCGCCATGAAACAGCGCAACATCAGTCGGCCATCATCTATTACGACAACGAGATCAAGGATCTGATCCAGTGGGTCGCTCTCGACCCATCAGATCCGTGGTCCCCCTGGCAACCCAGCAACGTGGCGACTGCCCGCATCAAGGGCTGGACGCTGAATCACACCGGGCAGACCACCGGCTATCGCTGGTCGGCCAGTGTGGACTTGCTGAATCCACGTGACACGGGGCTGGGCAAGACCTTGATCTATCGCGCGCGCAAGGCCGCCAAACTGAGCCTGGGACATGACTTCGGCCGTTTCAGCCTGGATACCGAACTGCAGGCTTATGGTCAGCGTTATGCCAATGCGGCCAACAGCCAGCGGCTGGGCGGCTATGCCCTGCTCAATCTGAGCGCCCACATGCCGCTGACGCAGGACTGGTCGCTGTTTGCCCGGGCCAACAACCTGCTGGATCGCAAATACGCGCTGAGTCTGGATTTCGGGGCTGACGCTTACGCGACACCCGGCGCCAATCTCTTTGTCGGCATCCGCTATACCCCCAGGTAACATCCCGCCATTGCCATGCCTTCCCGCCGCCGTGCCCTGCTGATACTGGTGCTGCTCATGTTGCTGAGCCTGCTCAGTCTGGCCCTGGCCTTGTCGGCCGGCACGCTGTCGATTGCTCCGACAGAAATTCTGGCGGCGCTGACCGGGCAGGAAACCGCAACCCGCGCCATCATCATCGATCTGCGCCTGCCACGTGCCCTGGCGGGCTTTGCCTGCGGCGGCCTGCTGGCACTGGCGGGGGCTTTGATGCAAGTGTTGCTGCGCAATCCACTGGCCGACCCCTATGTACTGGGTATTTCCGGTGGTGCGGGCGTGGGGGCGTTACTGGCCATGCTGTTGGGGCTGAGCGGCGGATTGCTGTCGGGCTCGGCTTTCATCGGTGCATTGGCGGCCATGCTGCTGGTGTTTGGCCTGGCCCGGGGCGATGGCAGCTGGACGCAGACCCGGCTGTTGCTCACCGGCGTGGTGGTGGCGGCCGGCTGCGGCGCGGTGATTGCCTTGCTGCTCAGTATCGCGCCGGAGCAGCAACTCCACGGCATGTTGTTCTGGTTGATGGGCGATTTATCGCAAAGCAATGCCGCCGCGCCGGTCTTGATTTTGCTGGCATTGACCTTGATTGCCGTGCTGCCTTTTGCCCGTGAGCTCAACCTGCTCACACGCGGAGTCGATCAAGCCCAGGCGCTGGGGGTGGCAGTCAACCGGCTGCGCCGACTGATCTATCTTGTGGCCTCGCTGGCCACGGCAGGCGCGGTGACCACGGCCGGCTCGATCGGCTTTGTCGGCCTGATCGTGCCGCATCTGGTGCGCCTGTCGATTGGCAACAACATGGGCAGCGATCATCGCCTGCTGCTGCCGGCAACCGTGCTGGCGGGCGGCAGTCTGCTGGTGCTGGCCGATACGCTGGCCCGCACGCTGATCGCGCCCACTCAATTGCCGGTGGGCGTGCTCACGGCCCTGATCGGTGTGCCAGTCTTCCTCTTTCTGCTGGGTCGGGGACGGGCATGAACGCGCAGAGCAAGCAACTTGCCAACGCAACCACAGCCATCAACCCACCATTATTGCAGGCGCGTGGTCTGTCGGTCAGCATTGGTCTGCACAAAGTCTGCCTGGGACTGAATTTCGATCTGCCGCCGGGTAGCTGCCTGGGCATACTGGGCCGCAATGGCGCGGGCAAATCCACCTTGCTGACGACGCTCGCCGGCCTGCGCCCGGCCGATGCCGGCACGCTGCGACTCGCCGGCAAAACCTACGCGGAACTCGGCTTGCGCGACGCAGCACGCCTGCGTGGCTGGCTGGGCCAGGATCGCCACGACCCTTTCGCCAGTACCGTGCTGGACAGCGTGCTCAGCGGCCGTCATCCACACCTGGAGCGCTGGGCCTGGGAGTCGCCTGCCGATACGGCCATCGCCCAGGCCGCCCTGGCGGCCACCGGGCTGGCAGGCATGGCGGAACGCGAAATTCATACCCTCTCGGGCGGCGAGCGCCAACGGGTCGCCATCGCCACCTTGCTGGCCCAGGAGCCGCAGGTTTATCTACTGGACGAGCCGCTGGCCCACCTTGATCTCAATCACCAGATCGCCACTCTGGAACTGTTTTCCCGCCGTGCCCGCGATACGGGCGCGACCGTCGTCATGGTGCTGCACGATCCCGGCTTCGTCCTGCGCTACTGCGATCAGGCCCTGTTGTTGTTCGGCGACAGCCGACATCTGATCGGCCCGGTGGAGCAAGTGCTCGACGAAACCACCTTGACGAATCTGTACGGTCACCCGCTGCGCCGGGTCGAAAACGCCTTCATTCCACAGTAGCCACGCGCATCGCACATTCGCACATCACGGCCGCCGGCTGCGGGCAGTTTCCAGTTGCTGGCAAAGTTGCGCAGCGCCCTCCGCAATGCGTGGCGTGGCGCGCTGCACCAGATCAGGCGGAATGAAGAACAGGTTGTCGCGGCGCACTGCCGTCAGCGTCGCCCAGCGTTGCCAGTCGTCCAGCCAGGCGGGGCGCTGCCCATCCAGACCACTGGCGATGATGACTTCCGGATTAGCCGCCAGCACGGCTTCGAGCGAGACATTCGGCGCCAGCGCTGGCAATTTGGCAAACACATTCACCCCGCCGCACAGCTGCATGACTTCGCTGATCAGCTGGTCACCACCGACCGTCATCAGCGGCTGCTTCCATATCTGGTAGAACACTCGCACGGGCGGTTGCTCGGCGTATTGCGTCCGCAGTGCGGCCATGCGCTGACGAAATTCATCCGCCGCCCTCTGCGCCTGCGGCTGGCTGCCGGCCAGCTGACCATAGCGCAGCAAATCCCTGGCCACATCCTCGATGCGCTGGGCCTTGACCATGAACACTGGAATACCCAGCGCCCTCATCTGCCGGATGTGCACTGGCGAATTGCCGCTGGTCCAGCCGATCACCAGATCCGGCTTGAGCGCAGCAATGGCTTCCAGATCCGGCTGGGCATAGCTGCCAATGCCCATGATCTTTCTGGCCGCCGGCGGAAAATTGCTGTACTCGACCACACCACGCAGCTTGCTGCCCGCCCCGGCAGCAAACAGCATTTCCGTGACATGCGGCGCCAGACTGACGATACGCTGCGCTGGTCGCAGCAAGCGTACAGTTGCGCCCTGATCATCCGTCAGCACGATGTCCGCCCGCGCCAAAGCGGCTGTTCCCGTCATGCCCAGCATCAGTGCCAGCCACAGCAGCCAGGTGCGTTTTTTCATGGTGGTATTCAGGATTCCGTACAACGAATCCGTCAGTTTACAACGTCACTGCCGGCCAGAGCACCCTCTGCCAAGAACACCCTTGCCATTCGTCTCTCACGGTAGAATCTGCATTTTCTTGCCATCTTTCAACGAGTCAAAATCTGCCATGCGTGCCTCACAGTTCTTCATCAGCACCCTCAAGGAAGCGCCCTCCGATGCCGAGATCGTCAGCCATCAACTGATGCTGCGCGCCGGCCTGATCCGTCGTCTGGCGGGGGGGATTTACAGCTGGCTGCCGATGGGCCTGCGCGTGCTGCGCAAGGTGGAAAACATCGTCCGCGATGAAATGAACTGCGCCGGCGCGATCGAGCTGTTGATGCCGGCAGTGCAGCCGGCCGAACTGTGGCAGGAATCC
Organism: Sterolibacterium sp.; assembly: GCA_019105045.1. Taxonomy (GTDB): domain Bacteria; phylum Pseudomonadota; class Gammaproteobacteria; order Burkholderiales; family Rhodocyclaceae; genus Sterolibacterium. The sequence goes on along the minus strand of JAHRWT010000037.1, from coordinate 1,199 downwards.
GGTCGTTGGGAACAATACGGCCCCGAACTGCTGCGTTTCAAGGATCGCCACCAGCGCGATTTCGTCATCGGGCCGACGCATGAGGAAGTCATCACCGACATCGCCCGCCGCGAAATCAAGAGCTATCGCCAGCTGCCGCGCCATTTCTACCAGATCCAGACCAAGTTCCGCGATGAGATCCGCCCACGTTTCGGCGTCATGCGCGGGCGTGAATTCCTGATGAAGGACGGCTACTCCTTCCACGCTTCGTTTGCCGATCTGCAGCGCGAATATGCCCACATGCATGCCACCTATACGCGCATTTTCACGCGGCTGGGCTTGCAGTTCCGCGCCGTGGCGGCGGATACCGGCTCGATCGGCGGCAGCGGTTCGCACGAATTCCACGTGCTGGCCGATTCCGGCGAGGATGCGATTGCCTATTGCCCAGCGGCGGATTCGGACTATGCCGCCAACGTCGAGTTGGCCGAGGCGCTGGCACCGACCGGCGCCACGCGCGCGGCACCGGCGCAGTTGCTGGGCAATGCCCACACCCCCGGCAAGACGCGCTGCGCGGATGTGGCAGCGCTGCTCAAGATCGATGTGCAGCAGATGGTGAAGAGCATTGCCGTGGTGCGCAATGAGCTGGAGGTCGGCTCACCGGGCTGGTTCTGCCTGATCCTGCTGCGCGGCGACCATGATCTGAACGAAATCAAGACGCAGAAACTGCTCGGCGATTTCCGCTTTGCCACGGATGATGAAATCAGGCGCGGCATCGGCTGCCCGCCGGGTTACATCGGCCCGGTCGATCTGCGTTTTGCCCACATGATTGCCGTGTATGCCGATCGGGCGGTCATCAACATGAGCGATTTCGTCTGCGGTGCCAATCGCGAAGGCTATCACCTGACCGGCGTGAATTTCGGTCGCGACATGCCCGAGCCCTATCAGGTCGACGACTTCCGCAATGTGGTGGCCGGTGATCCTTCACCAGACGGCAAGGGCACGCTGGAAATCTGCCGTGGCATCGAAGTCGGCCACATTTTCCAGCTGCGCACCAAATACGCGGCTGCCCTGAAATGCACTTTCCTCAACGAAGCCGGCCAGCCGCAGACCATGGAAATGGGCTGCTATGGCATCGGCGTATCGCGCATCGTCGGCGCGGCCATCGAGCAGGGCAATGACGAGCGCGGCATCATCTTCCCGGCGGCCATCGCCCCTTTTGC
>JAHRWT010000008.1 GCA_019105045.1 Sterolibacterium sp. | reverse complement strand
CGGCTTCGGACAGCTGGATCGCCGCGCGCAGGCCGGCGCCGCCGGCGCCGACGATCACGGCATCGAATTTACGAACGGGGATATTCACTTGTCACAGCCTCCAGAGTATCTGCGTGGCCCAGCCAGCACAGGCGATCAGCGCAAGCGCCGTTGCGGAATGCAAAACAATGCGCAAAGCCAGGGGTTTGATGTAGTCCATCCAGATGTTACGCACACCCACCCAGGCGTGATAGGCCACACTGACGATGAACAGCACGCTGATCACGCGCATGAACGTACCTGCCATCAGGGCATGCCAGCTTTCGCGATTCAACTCGGGCAAGGCAAGCAGGCACAGCGCCAATACGACCACATAGACCATCATCATGATGGCGGTCACGCGCTGCAGCAACCAGTCGCCAAAACCGTAACCTGCGCCAACAACGTTGCGCGTCCTGACTGTATTTACCATAGCGTCACTCCCAGAATGGCCGTGATCACCAGACCGACAACCAGAACCACCTTGGCGGTAAAGCGGGCCGTATCCCTTGCCACACCGATGTGCATGTCAATCAGCAGCAGACGGATGCCCATGCAGACGTGATGCACGAAACCATAGGTCAGGGCCAGGAAAACCAGCTTGACCAAAGGATGACGGGTAATGGCGAGAAATGTCTCGAATTCCTCGGGCGTACCCAGCGACAACTGCAGCAGATACACCAGGAAAGGCAGCAAAAGGAAAATGGCACCGCCACTGATACGGTGCAGAATCGACATTTTGGCCGCCAATGGCAACTGAATCTGCGTCAGATCCAGAAACTTGGGGCGCTGCTTGGTTAGCTCAGACATAGCTTACTCACTCCCATACTCGACATTCCCACTTGAAAAAGATCTTCCTTGCCCTTGCCGATCAAACATGCAAAACGTTCGACTGGCACCTGCAGATCCCTGCAGAGCCGCGGATTCTAACTCCAAGCGGCCAATTACGCGCATTTCGCAGCCACGGAACAGCATGGCAAAACACGTTCAAAACACATGAAACAGGATCATTCATGACAGCCTGTTGAAATAATGGTGCTGCGCCGTTGAAAACAGGCTGCGTCGCCACTCCACCCGCCGATCACCGTAAGTAAAACTGATACGCTCGATTTCCAGCAAAGGCGCACCTTCCTTCAATTGCAGCAAGCGGGCATTCAGACCATCGGCAAGAACCGCATGCAAACGCTCTTCGGCGCGCAGCAGATGCAGGGAAAAACGGGTTTCCAGCAAGCTATAGAATGAGCCCGGGTACATATGCAGCAATTCCAGATCCAGCCCCGCGCAAAGTTCGCCAGGCAGATAGATTTCCTCCACTCCGACGGGCTGATTCGTTGTTGCCGTTTTCAACAAGCGCCGCACTATCGTGATTGGCGCACCAAAAGCGATCCCGAGGATGCGCGCGGCTTCATGCCCCGCTTTGGCGCGCCAGCACTCCAGGACTTCATCCTTTAAATCAGCGCCCGCTGTTTGATCCGCATCATCCGCAAACAAACGCTGAAAACGGCAAGCCGCATCCATACAGCCCTGAGTGTGCGAAGCCACGAACGTCCCCTTGCCCTGGCGTCGCAGCAACAATTTCTCCGCAGCCATCTCATCGATGGCCTTGCGCACCGTGCCCTGACTGACATTGAAGCGCACAGCCAGTTCAGCTTCACTCGGTATCATTTCACCCGGACGCCATTCACCGGCTTCCAGGTGCTGCATGATCAACACCTTGATCTGCCGATACAAAGGGCTAAAAACGGGCGTAGCCGCCGTCTCTGCTGCAATGGATGATTCCTGCAGCCCCCTGGATGAGCGTGGCAAATGTGGATTGGACAACATGGGGCGCATTCAACCACAAGCCACAATACAAGTCCAGGGCATCTATGTCTTATATAAGACATCATTTACAAAGACCTTGATATACTGGCCGACATTGCCCACTTCAGCCCCCACCCCAGCTCCATTCAATCCCGCACTCGCTCCATTTCACGGCTTGCTTTCAAATCAGCCTCGCCAGCCTCCATCGCAGCATCCATGGTCTTTTTGACAATCCGCGCAGTCAGACTGCCGCTCTCCAGTCATCCCATTCAGGCGCCAAGCAGACATCAGGCTATGGCGTGTCGCCCGGCGACGCAGTATATTTACCGGTTTTGAAGCAAGCTGAGCCATAGCTGGGTACAAGTTTCTGGCTCTGACCGTTTGCAGACGAAGCGATCCAAGCAGTTTTTCTTTCACGCCCACCAAGGAGTACATCAAGATGGCAAAAGCCCCCGTTCGCGTCACTGTCACTGGTGCAGCCGGCCAGATCGGTTACTGTCTGCTGTTCCGCATCGCCAGCGGTGAAATGCTCGGCAAGGATCAGCCCGTCATCCTGCAACTGCTGGAAATCACCCCTTCCCTGCCCGCGTTGCAGGGTGTGGCCATGGAACTGGAAGACTGCGCCTTCCCGCTGCTGGCCGGCGTCGTGCAGACGGATGATCCCAACGTCGCCTTCAAGGACACCAACTACGCCCTGCTGGTCGGCGCCCGTCCGCGCAGCAAGGGCATGGAGCGCAAGGACCTGCTCGAAGCCAACGGCGCGATCTTCACCGTCCAGGGCCGCGCCCTGAACGACGTCGCCGCGCGCGACGTCAAGGTGCTGGTGGTCGGCAATCCGGCCAACACCAACGCGCTGATCGCCATGAATTCCGCGCCGGACCTGCCGCGCGAGAACTTCACCGCCATGCTGCGTCTCGACCACAACCGCGCCCTGTCGCAACTGGCCACACGCACCGGCAAGGCCGTCACCGACATCGAGAAGATGATCGTCTGGGGCAACCACTCACCGACCATGTATCCGGACATCCGCTTCTGCAAGGTCGCCGGGCAGGATGCCGTCGCTGCGGTCAATGACCAGGCCTGG
>JAHRWT010000110.1 GCA_019105045.1 Sterolibacterium sp. | reverse complement strand
CCGCCGTCAGCGCCGCCCGCCTGCGCCTGCGCCCGATCCTGATGACCTCCCTGGCCTTCATACTCGGCGTCCTGCCGCTGGCCATCGCCACGGGTGCCGGTGGTGCCAGCCAGCGCGCCCTGGGTATCGGCGTGATCGGCGGTATGCTTTCGGTCACCCTGCTGGGCATCCTGTTCATCCCGATTTTCTATGTCTGGGTGCTCAATCTGCTGTGGCGCGGCAAAACGCCCGCCGGCCGCCCGGCCACGGCAGCAGCCCCTGCCACTGCCGAGGCGCCCACCGCCCACTCTGGAGACTGATCATGCAACGCCCGCCATTTTCCATTTGCAATACCTCCATCGCCGGCTTGCTGGGCAGCTTCCTGCTGGCGGGCTGCTCGCTGGCCCCCAGCCATGAAACGCCGACGGCGCCGATGCCGTCCAGCTGGACCGTGCCCGTTCAGGAAACAGAAACGGCGGCCAGCGAGCAGTCGGCCGAGCAGCCGGCGGCGCTGAACTGGCAGGCTTTCGTGCGTGATGCCACATTGCGCACACTGATCCAGCAAGCGCTCGAAAACAACCGCGAACTGCGCATGGCGGTACTGAATGTCGAAGCCGCCCGCGCGCAATTCGGCATCCAGCGCGCCGATCGCCTGCCCAATCTGGGCCTGCAGCTCGACGGCCAGCGCCAGCGTCTGCCGGCAGACCTCAGCGCCAGCGGCGTGGCCGGCGTGCAATCGATGTACCAGGCCGGGCTGGGCCTGGCCGCCTTCGAGCTGGATCTGTTCGGCCGCGTGCGCAATCTGGCCAGTGCTGCCGAGGAAGAATTCTTTGCCAGCGCAGAACACGCCCAGGCAGCCCGCATCAGCCTGATCAGCGAAGTCATTCGTGGCTGGATTCTGCGCAACACTGCCTGGCAGCGCCAGCAACTGGCCGAACAGACCCGCCAGACGCGCGCCCGCAGCCTCGAATTGATCCAGCGCCGCCAGCAGGCCGGCCTGGCCAGCGCTCTGGATTTTCAGGAAGCACGCGGTCTGGCGGAACAGGCCCAGGTCGAAGCCGAACGCGCCCGACGCGAACTGGCCCAGAGCGAAAACGCCCTGCGGCTGCTGCTGGGCAGCAGCGAAGCGTCCCTGCCGCCCGCCACGCCGCCCAACGCGGCGCTGCTGGCCGCCATCCACCCCGGCCTGCCCTCGCAGCTGCTTGCGCAGCGCCCCGACATCCGCGCTGCCGAGCATCAGCTGCGCGCCCGCAACGCCAGCATCGGTGCCGCCCGCGCTGCCTTCTTTCCCAGCATCCGCCTGACCGGCCTGCTCGGTACGGCCAGCAGCGACCTCGATGAGCTGTTCGGCCACGGCCAGCGCAGCTGGACTTTTCTGCCGCAATTGCACCTGCCGATCTTTGCCGGCGGCCGCAACCAGGCCAATCTGGATCTGGCCACGGCACGCAAGGACATCGCCGTCGCCCATTACGAAAACACCCTCCAGACCACTTTCCGTGAAGTCAACGACGCTCTCGTCGCCAACACCACGCTGCAACGCGAAGAACAGGCGTTGCGCGCCCGTCTCGACGCCGGCCAGCACACCCTGCGCCTGGCCGAAGCGCGCTACCGCGCCGGCGTGGATGACCACCTGCGCTACCTCGACGCCCAGCGCAACGACTACGCCAACCAGGCCGAACTGATTGCCGCGCAGGGACAGCGGCAGATTGCCCAGGTCAGCCTGTTCCGGGCGCTGGGCGGCGGATGGCCGGAATGGCCGACCCGATCATCAACACAGGAAACCTCAGCCAGCGTGCAAGACAGTCCGGCCGCCACTCAACAAAACTGAAACGCCGGCTGCGCGCAAAAAGGCTACCGGCCCGGCCTCCGGGCAGCGGCCGCCAGACACTCGCCGCAACGGTTTCAGAGCGCCCGCAATTGTTCGAGGATGGCCGGGTTTTCCAGCGTGGTCACGTCCTGGGTCAGTTCTTCGCCTTTGGCCAGCTGACGCAGCAGGCGACGCATGATCTTGCCGGAACGGGTTTTCGGCAGATTGTCGCCAAAACGGATATCACGCGGTTTGGCGATGGGGCCGATTTCCTGGCCCACCCAGTCGCGCAAGTCATTGGCCATGGCGACCGCCGCCGCACCTGTGGGGCGCTCGCCCTTGAGCACGACAAAAGCGCAAATGGCCTCCCCGGTCAGCTCATCCGGCCGGCCGACCACGGCCGCTTCGGCCACCAGCGGGTTGGCCACCAGGGCGGATTCGATTTCCATTGTCCCCAGACGATGGCCGGAGACATTCAGCACATCATCGATGCGCCCCATGATGGTGAAATAGCCCGTTTTGGCATCACGCACCGCACCATCGCCGGCCAGATACAGTCGCCCGCCCAGCTCGGCCGGGAAATAAGCATTGATGTAGCGCTGCGGTTCATTCCAAAGAGTGGTCAACATGCCCGGCCAGGGCCGCTTGATGACCAGGCTGCCCCCTTCGCCCCAGGGCAATTCATGTCCGTGCTCATCGACCACGGCCGCTTCTATGCCCGGAAACGGCAGGGTGCAGGAACCCGGCACCAGCGGCGTCACCCCGGGCAAGGGTACGATCATGTGAGCACCGGTTTCGGTCTGCCAGAAAGTATCCAGCAGCGGGCAGCGGCTGCCGCCCACCTGGGTGTAGTACCACATCCAGGCTTCGGGATTGATCGGCTCACCCACCGAGCCCAGCAGCCGCAAGCTGGAAAGATCGTAATTTCCGGGCAGCGCCGGCCCCAGCTTGATGAGTGAGCGTATCGCCGTCGGCGCGGTATAGAAAATGCTGACCTTGTGGCGCTCGATCATCTGCCAGAAGCGGCCGGCATCCGGCCAGGTGGGGATGCCTTCAAAAATCACCTGCGTGGCCGCGCAAGCCGTCGGCCCGTAAGCGATATAGCTGTGGCCGGTCACCCAGCCGATATCCGCCGTGCACCAGAAAACGTCTTCGGGCTGCAGATCGAAGCTCCATTTCATCGTCAGCAGGCTGTGCAGCAGATAGCCCGCCGAGCCGTGCTGCACCCCCTTGGGCTTGCCGGTTGAGCCCGAAGTGTAGAGCAAGAACAAGGGATGGCTGGCCTCCACCCATTCCGGCGCGCAGACGTCGGCCTGCCCTTGCACGGCGTCTGACCACCACAGATCGCGCCCGGCCTGCATCGCGCAGCCTGAGCTTGAGTCTGAATCTGCGTTTGAGACCGCGGCACCGCGCTGATAAACGATGATGCGGCTCACCGACTCACAGCCACCCAGCGCGATGCCTTCATCGACGGCCGGCTTCAGTGGTATGCGCTTGCCGCCCCGGCATTGCACATCGGCCGTAATCACCAGTTTGGCGCTGGCGCTGTGGATGCGTTCTTGCAAGCTCTTGGCGGAAAAACCGCCGAACACCACCGAATGCGTCGCCCCGATGCGCGCGCAAGCCTGCATGGCGACAATCGCTTCGATCGACATCGGCATGTAGATCACCACCCGGTCGCCCTTGACGATGCCCTGCGCTTTCAAGGCATTGGCAAATTGCGCCGTGCGCCGCAGCAGCTCGCGATAATTGATGGTCGTGACCTGGCCTTCATCGGTTTCGAAAATGATGGCCGTTTTTTCGCCCAGTCCGGCTTCGACGTGGCGATCCAGGCAGTTGTAGGACACATTCAGCCGGCCATCGACAAACCAGCGATAAAACGGCGCCTGCGATTCATCCAGCGTCTGCCTGAAATCCTGCTGCCAGCTCAAATGCTCGTGCGCCAGCCGCGCCCAATAGGCATCCGGATCATCACGGGCTTCCTGGCACAGCGCGTCATAAGCCGCCCGGCCCGAAATGGTAGCCCGTGCCACGGTCGCCGCCGACGGGGGAAAAACGCGGTTTTCCTGCAAGACGGACTGGATGGTAGTCATGGCGCGCTCCTTGAAAATGTTGAATTGCCCAGGAAACCTGCCCTGGCAGCTCACAACGCTCAGGCCGGTATTGTTCTCCTGTTTCGTGATTTCTGCTGCCGCAGTGCAGCATGAAACGGCTGCAATGCAGGCGGCCAATGTTAAAATCGTCCGCTTTGACAGCGGCTGCTGTCGATGCAAAACAGGCCAAGCAGACCGTTCAAACACCGCAATCGAACTCAGCAAGGAAGCGACATGACCTCCATCCGCCAGGAAGATTTCATCCAGAGCATTGCCGACGGCTTTCAGTACATCAGCTACTACCATCCCGCCGATTACATCCGGGCACTGGCTGAAGCCTATGCGCGCGAACAAAGCCCGGCGGCCAAGGATGCGATTGCGCAGATCCTGATCAACTCGCGGATGTGCGCCGAGGGCCACCGGCCCATCTGCCAGGACACCGGGATTGCCGTGGTCTTTCTCAAGGTCGGCATGGATGTCCGCTGGGATGCCCGATTGAGCGTGCAGGAAATGGTCAATGAGGGCGTGCGCCGCGCCTACATGAATCCGGACAACAAGCTGCGCGCCTCGGTGTTGGCCGATCCGGCCGGCGCGCGCAGGAATACGCGCGACAACACGCCCGCCGTGGTGCATTACGAAATCGTGCCGGGCGACAAGGTGGAGGTGATCTGCGCAGCCAAGGGCGGCGGCTCGGAAAACAAATCGAAATTCGCCGCGCTCAATCCATCGGATTCGGTCGTTGACTGGGTGATGAAAACCGTGCCGACCATGGGCGCTGGCTGGTGCCCGCCGGGCATACTCGGCATCGGCATTGGCGGCACACCGGAAAAGGCCATGCTGCTGGCCAAGGAATCGTTGATGGCGCCGGTGGATATTCACCAACTGCAAGCCCGCGCCGCCGCCGGTGAACAACTGACCCGGGTGGAAGAACTGCGTCTGGAGCTGATGGAAAAAGTCAATGCGCTGGGCATCGGCGCGCAAGGGCTGGGCGGCTTGACCACAGTACTCGATGTGAAAATCCTGGATTATCCAACCCATGCGGCCAGCCTGCCGGTAGCGATGATCCCCAACTGCGCGGCCACGCGTCATGCACACTTTTATCTGGATGGTTCCGGCCCGGCGCGCCTCGATCCCCCCGATCTCAAGGACTGGCCGCAACTGACTTACGACAGCAGCAAGGGCAAGCGGGTGAATCTCGACACCCTGAGCCGCGAAGAAGTGGCTTCATGGCAGCCCGGCGATGTGCTGCTGCTCAGCGGCAAGCTGCTCACCGGCCGCGACGCCGCGCACAAACGCATTCAGGACATGCTGGCCAAGGGCGAAAAACTGCCTGTCGACTTCACCAACCGCATCATCTACTACGTTGGCCCGGTCGATCCGGTACGCGATGAAGCCGTTGGTCCGGCCGGCCCGACCACGGCCACGCGCATGGACAAATTCACCGAAATGATGCTGGCGCAAACCGGCCTGATCGCCATGATCGGCAAGGCTGAACGCGGCCCGCTCGCCATCGAGGCCATCAGAAAACATCGGTCGGCCTACCTGATGGCCGTCGGTGGCGCGGCCTATCTGGTTTCCAAGGCAATCAAGACCGCGCGCGTGGTCGGCTTTGAAGATCTGGGCATGGAAGCGATTTATGAATTCGACGTCAAGGACATGCCGGTGACGGTGGCCGTTGATGCCCAGGGGATTTCGGTGCACAACACCGGCCCGGCTGAATGGCAGATGAAAATCGGCAAGATTCCGGTCATTCAGGTCAACGGCTGAGGCGGCCTGCCACCATTTCCGCCATTTCCGCCATTTCCGCCGTTTCGCATACAGCCATGTCTGCCTCGCCTTTGCGCCTGCCGCCGCGCGCGCGCTGCCGCCATGATCGGCGTTTTTGATTCCGGCATCGGCGGCCTGTCGGTGCTGGCTGCCATTGCCCGCAGCCAGCCACAGGCAGAACTGATCTACCTGGCCGACACGGCCCACGTTCCTTATGGCAACAAGTCCGATGATGCCATCCGCCAGCGGGTACTGGCCATCGGCAGCCATCTGCGGGCAGCCGGCTGCACGACACTGGTTGCCGCCTGCAATACCGCAACAGCCGCTGCCGTACAGGCTTTGCGCCAAAGCCAACCCGAAATCACGGTGGTCGGCATCGAACCGGGTGTCAAGCCAGCGGCGAGCAGTTCACGGAGTGGAAGCATTGCTGTGCTGGCCACCGAATCAACCGCCCGCAGCGCACGCCTGCAGCAATTGATCGCCCACCACGCCAGCCCGCTTGGCGTGGCCGTGCGCATCGTGCCCTGCCCCGGCTGGGCCACCCATGTTGAAACCCTGCAACTGGACGATTCCGCTCTGGCAGCGGAGGTGACCGCCACCCTCGCGCCGCTGCTCGACGAGGGGGTGGATCGCATCGTGCTGGGCTGCACGCATTACACTTTTTTGCTGCCCCTGCTGCAGCCGCTGGTCGCTGGCCGTGCCGAGCTGGTTGAAGTCGCCGACGCCGTGGCACGCGAAGTGGCCCGGCGCAGCCTGCCGACGACAACCGCATCGCCATCACCACCACCCGGCCGCATCCACTTGCAGGCCACCGCCCGCGCACAACGACTGGAGGCCGCCCTGGAAGCACTCGGACTGAGCGAACTGCAACCTCGCCTGGCTGGGCCGGCACAACTCGTCCAGGTCTGAGGTCTGAGGTCTGAATGCGCCGGACAACGACATCGATACCAGGTACGCCATGGGCAACAGGGTTCATGCGTACCCTGCGTATCCTGCCTACCCTGCGGCCTTGCTCCGTTTCGCAAAAGATACGCTGAAAAACCCCACATTCTGGAATCTCCATGGCCAAACAGATTTACGACGAATCCTCCTTCCGCGTTCTCAAGGGACTGGAGCCGGTGCGCGAACGCCCCGGCATGTATACCGAAACCTCATCGCCGACACACATCCTGCAGGAAGTCATCGACAATGCCGCCGACGAAGCGCTGGCTGGCCATGCCCGCAACATCCATGTCTGCCTGCATCTGGACGGCTCGGCTTCGGTGACCGATGACGGGCGCGGCATCCCCACCGGCCTGCACCCCGAAGAAAAAATTCCTGTTGCAGTGCTGGCATTCACCCGTCTGCACGCCGGTGGCAAGTTTGACAAGAAAGCAGGCAACAGCGCCTATGCTTTCTCGGGTGGTCTGCATGGCGTCGGGGTCGCCGTGACCAATGCATTGTGCAGCCGCATCGAAATTGAAATCCGCCGTGAAGGCAAGATTCACGCGCTGGGCTTTGCCGATGGTGGCGAACAGGTTTCGCCCATCCACATCATTGGCGAGGCACGCAAGCAAACTGGCACGCGGGTACGCATCTGGCCTGAGGCAAAATATTTCGACACGGCAAAGTTCAATCTCGCCACGCTGGAGCGCGCCTTGCGCTCCAAGGCGGTTCTGCTGCCCGGCGTGGCCGTTCGGCTGGATATCGAACAGGCCGAGGGCAGCCAACTCAGCAAGTCCTGGCATTATGCCGATGGTATCCGTGGCTATCTGACCGATCTGGCGGGTGACAGCGAACCCATCGCTCCTTTGTTCAGCGCCGAACGCCATGTGAGCGAGGACGGCGATTACGCCATCGGCGAAGGCGCAGCCTGGGTGCTGGGCTGGTATGCAGAAGCCGCGCCGGCTTCCGAATCCTACGTCAACCTGATTCCGACATCGCTGGGCGGCACCCATGAATCCGGCCTGCGCGCCGGCGTCTTCGAAGCAGTCAAATCCTTTGTCGAGCATCATGCCTTGCTGCCACGCGGCGTCAAAATGCAACAGGATGATGTCTGCGGGCGCATGGCTTTCATACTTTCGGTGCGCCTGCTCGATCCGCAATTCCAGGGGCAGATCAAGGAAAAGCTGAACAGCCGCGAAGCAGTGAAACTGGTGTCGGGCATCGTCCGCGATCTGCTTGAGCACTGGCTCAACAGTCATGTCGAGCATGGCAAGGCGATTGCCGAACTGGCCATCAAGCAGGCAATGGCGCGGCAGAAATCGGCGCAGAAGATCGAGAAGAAAAAATCCTCGGGGGTGGCGGTACTACCGGGCAAGCTGTCCGATTGCGAATCGGATGATCTCAACGAGAACGAACTGTTTCTCGTCGAAGGAGATTCTGCCGGCGGCTCGGCCAAACAGGGCCGCGACCGGGAAATCCAGGCCATCCTGCCTCTGCGCGGCAAAGTGCAGAACGCTTTCGAGATTGATGCCAACCAGCTCTACGCCAATCGTGAAATTCACGACATCGCCGTTGCCCTGGGCGTCGAGCCGCATACCGCCGATGCGCCGGACAGCGTGCTGGGCAATCTGCGTTACGGCAAGCTCATCATCATGGCCGATGCCGACGTGGATGGCAGCCACATCCAGACCTTGCTGCTGACCTTGTTCTACCGACATTTTCCCAAGCTGATCGACAATGGGCATATCTGGATCGCCCAGCCGCCCCTGTACCGCGTCGATGTGGCCGCCCAGGGCAAGGGCAAGCCGGCCAGACGCCTCTACGCGCTCGATGACGGCGAGCTGGAAGCCATCCAGGAGCGTCTGCTCAAGGAAAAGGTTGCCCCCCACCACATCGAAGTTGGCCGCTTCAAGGGGCTGGGCGAAATGAATCCGCAACAACTGCGCGAAACATCAATGGATCCGGCCACCCGGCGCATGTTGCGCGTCAGCCAGCGGCCAGGAGCGACGGAAGAAACCCGCCGCATGTTCTCCTTGCTGATGGCCAAGGGCGAATCCGGCAGCCGCCGCGCCTGGATGGAACAAAAAGGCAGCGGCGCCGAAGCGGATATTTGAGAAAGCCTGGCGCCAATCCAAAACCACTGCCGTTTCAGCAGCGGACAACAGGCTGTGGGCAGTGGGCAGTGGGCAGCGCAACGACAGCGCGCAGACACCGCGCCAATCACTTATTGCGCAGTGGCAACCGTTGCTGCCGGCCCGCGTTCTGCTGCCCGGTTTTCTTCGGCAAGCAGGGCCTGCGGCCATTCTCCCGCCGTGCATTTTTCCCAACGTGCGCCGGGCGCATAGAACAGCGCCGCATTGGTGCGTGACAGGAAATAAAAGGAAGGCTGCTGTATGAGACGGATCGAGCCGCTGGCAACAAAGTAATCTATCCGGTGGCCCGGATAACTCAACACCATGCCCCCCTCCACAAACAGCAGATCCTGTGGCCGGACAACCGCCGCCAGACGCTGTTCGTTCATGCCCGGGCGCAACTGGGCCAGCCCGCGCGCCTCGGCCTCGAACTGCTCACTGGCCTGGTATTGATCACGGGCACTGTTCAAGGTGCGGATGACTTTCAAGGGGTTGGTGCCCATGCCGATGATGCTCTTGAGCCCGCCCAGCAAGGGGTTTTCAGTCGCCGCCTTGATGCTTTGCATGGTTGAACGGCCAGTGAATTCGAGCAGGACAGCCGATTCCTGGCGGGTATGGGCGAGCAGCGTCTCCAGCCAGGCACCGGCCTCGCTGGCCCAGTAGTTTTTGCCGATGCCCATGACATGACCACGACAGATATAAAACGCCTGCGCGTGCTGTCTGGACAGCGCACCGAACAGTTTGCCATCGACAAACACCAGGCCCCCGGTCGCGGTATCGGTAAAGGCGACGTAATTGATCAAACGCCCGGCAGCGTCGTAGGTTTCAAAACGCTCCATCAAGGATTCCAGGGGAATGGCGGGAATCACTTCATGCGCCTTGCTATCGCTCGTCACCTGCAATGACGGCGCATTGAAATTGCGTTCCGGCGGTGTTTCTGCGGCATCTGCCTTGGCCGCCTTGCCTGCGCATCCTGCCAGGGTCGTCAGCGCACCGGCTACAAGAAGAACAGACAATAATTTGCTCATGTTCATGATCCACCTCCTGTCGTGGCATCGCTCATGATCCGGCCCGTTCAAGCGGCTTCATGATGGCCCGCTGTCGGCGAATGTGCATGATGAATAATGCACACTACGGCAGTGATAGGCCAGCGCAGAAGACGACACAGAAGACAGCGCAGCCAGGGCGGCGAGCGGGCCCTTCCACAAATGACAAGGCGAGTCACCATCTCTGGCACTCGCCTTGTTGCTCTGCAGGCTGTCAGCTTGCTGGGCTGTCAGGCGCTGACTTTTTCCACTTCGACCGCAGCACCACGCGGGGTGTGGTGGGCGCTGCCGTAATAGACACGGAAGTGCAGCTGGGTGTAGCCACCGGCAAAGTGCAGACCCTTGATCGGCGCTTCGGTCACGTCCTGGTTACCTTGCCAGTTCTTGAACTGCAACGGCTCCCAGGCGTGATAGACGATGATTTCACCCGGGGCGGTTGACGGTGAGGACTTGACGTTGCATTCAAAGCTGGCGTTATCGTTATAGACCTTGATGGTATCGCCATCCTTGATGCCGCGTTTGTCCAGTTCGGCCGGGTTCATCCAGGCGGCCGGCTGGCCACGCTGCAGACGCAGCAGCAGTTTCACGTCGCGCCAGATCGAGTGGATCGACCAACGGTTGTGACCACCATACATGCGCAGCGGGAACTTGCTGGTCGCCAGCGGCGGTGCCTTGTGCGTGGGCAGTGCCTCCTTGCCTTCGATGAACCAGGGGTGATCGATGTAGAACTGCTGACGACCGGTGATGGTCGGCCAGGCAACTTTCTTCTCGATGAAATCACGGTGCGGCCAGTAGGTGTCCTTGCCGTCGAAATCGCTGTAGTTCTGGTTGATCAGGTTGGGACGCCCGGCGGCAATCACCGGCACGGCGCCCAGTTGCAGCGCTTCGCGGCCACTGTTGCAGGCCACGCTGGGACTGCCGGCAAAAATGGCATCCATCAGGCGCACCGGATCTTCCGGATCGGTCGGATCGTATTTGCCGTTTGACGTGTATTTGTCATACACCTTGCTGACATCGAAATCCTTGTCGTGCAAGCCGCGCACCATGGTGATGCCACGGGCCTTGGCGCGTTCGGCCACGGCACGCGCCAGCAGGCCGAAAGTTTCCCAGTCGGACTTGGATTCGCCCAGCGGCTCGGTGGCCTTGTCCGAGCTGATGATGTAAGGCACATAGGTTTGCGCATACTTGATGCCGTACTTCTCGTAGTAAGCAGCGATCGGCAGCACGTAATCGGCAAACATCGTCGATGAGCTCATCTTGAAAGTCGCCGAGACCACCAGCTCGAACTTCGGCCAGAGAACTTTCTTGGCGATCTGCGGGCTGGGCCAGCGACGCAGCGGATTGGCGCCGGTGAAGAAATAAGCGCGCGGCTGCTTGTGCTCGGGCGGGCTGATGCGGGTCCAGCCCTTGTCGATCGACTCACGCACATAGGCGCTGAGGTTGCGCGGCAGATTGGGATCCTGCAGGTGCGGCTTGTCCCACAGTTCCTTGTAACCGCCATGAACATAAAGGAAAGCCATGGTCGGCGTATGGCCTTCGCGGTCGCTGTATTCGGTATACAGCTGCTCGTAATCGCGCGGCGTCAAACCACGGATGGCTTTGGGAATCAGCTTGACCAGATCTTCCATCGGCACGGTGCTGTCGGCCATGGCATCCATGCCGTCCAATCCCCACCAGGCCGCCACGCGCATACCGCCACCCGGCTTGCCCTGGTTGCCGGTCAGGTTCATCAGCAGGATGAAAGAACGCTGGAACAGATCGCTGTGGTAATGCTTGCAGGCACCATAGGAGGCGATGATCATCGCACTGGGTGCGGCCGCCATTTCGCGGGCAAAGGTGCGGATCACATTCGGGTGCAGCCCGGTGATCTTTGCTGATTGCTCAGGCGTGTATTCGGCATCCAGCCGTTCCTTGATCATGTCGAAAACGGTAATGCACTCGACCGTCGAACCATCCAGCAGTTTCACTTGCTGGGTTGTAGACAAGGCGGGCTTGATGTTGCCCAGCTTGAGACTGCGGCCGCCGTCGCCATCACCTTCACAGCCCGGGGCCATGACGATGCTGTTCCTGGCCTCATCCCACAGATAGAAGGCATTGTCCACACCGCCCTTGACCACATCGGACGAGCGCAGGAAACGCTGGTTGTCCTTGCGCACCAGGAAGGGGAAATCGGTCTGTTCAAGCACGTAATCTTTTTTGTACAGATTTTCCGCAATCATCACCTGGGCACAGGCCAGGCCCAGTGCGGCATCGGTTTCCGGCTTGACGTTGAGCCACATGTCGGCATGCACGGTCGAAGCATTCAAGTCGGGGGCCACCACCACCAGCTTGGCCCCGCGATAGCGCGCTTCGTGGAGGAAGTGGGCATCGGGAATGCGCGTGTAGTTGGGGTTACCCAGCCAGATGACGATGTAATCCGAACGGAACCAGTCGTCCGAAGTACCTTCGCAGTTGAACGCTCCCCAGGTCTGGATCACGCCCAACGGCATGTCGCCCACGCCGGACCAGCCGTCCAGGCGGGTGACTTGCAAAGCCGTGGAAAAACGGAAGTCGCCTGCCGTTTCCGGGCCGTAGCCGGTATTGGAAAGGTCGTCGAAACAAATGGTGTCTGTACCATGTTCGACTGAAATATCCAGCAGCTTGTCGGCGATGTCGTTCAGCGCTTCATCCCAGCTGATGCGCTTCCATTTGCCTTCACCGCGCTCACCAGCTCGCTTCAGAGGATATTTGATGCGGGTATCCGACACCTGCAGCGTCGTATAGCAAGCACCTTTCTGGCAGCCGCGCGGATTCTGATCGGGAATGCCCGGGCGCGGCGGCTCATAAATGGTATTCTGTTCTTCGCGCCAGGCGATACCGTCGCGCACATAGACGTCCCAGGAGCAGGCGGCCACGCAGTTGGCGCGGGTATGGGTCCCCTTGACGACCTTGTCCCACTGCCACTTTTCACGCCAGATATCGGAATAATCGTTGTATTTGATTTTTTTGGCTGGCGTCAGCGGCGGCATGACAATGCCGGGCTTGGGATCGCGCAGCTTGGGCCGCAGACTGTACAGACCGGCACCCGCCGCGACAGCGGCTGTACCGACAATGAAATGACGACGTGAAATTTGCATGATGAAACCCCCTCAGTTCAACTTGCTTGTCATATGTAACATACAGGACTGCCGTATGTGACGATCCGCAGATCGTCACTTCTGGTTTTTTATTTACGGCAGACAGTTGGACAAATCGCGATTGTGTGATTGTGCGATTGTGCGTTCAAGCCCAGCTCAGCGAATGCGGATTGACGTCGAAGCCGCCGAACATGTCGTTCCAGCGGTAGGCGATGAGCAGATCCATCAGCTCGGACTTGCCGCCCTTGCGCACCTTCTCGCGCTCTTCCTTGAGGATCTTGATGCAGTCAAGCACCTTGTCGCCAAACAGCGAGATCAGATACTCATCCGGAATCCGTGGCTTGCTGTGGTCAAAATCGCCATTGGCATCAAAACGCGTCGGTGCATCAAACGGCGGCACATAGAAAACATTGGGCTCGGTGCCAAACTCCGGATGCAGCGGAATGGCCACTTTCCACTTTTCCACCAGCTTCCAGATCGGCGCGTTCTGGTCGTCCTTGTAACCCACGAAACGCACGCGGCCGGGACACTGACGGGCACAGGCCTGGGCCACACCCTGCTCCAGACGCGGGTAGCAGAAAATGCACTTCTGGCTGACTTTCTTCACATGATTGAAGTAGATCTTCTTGTAAGGACAGGCTTCCATGCAGAAGCGGTAGCCACGGCAGCGGTCTTCGTTGATGACGACGACACCGTCCTCTTCGCGCTTGACGATGGCTTGGCGCGGACAGGCTTCCAGACAGGCCGGGTGCGTACAGTGGTTGCAGATGCGCGGCAGGTAGAAGAAATAACTGTTGGGAAATTCGCCCGCACCCTGGTCTTCGTCCCAGTTGGGGCCCCATTCGGGTTGGTCACCTTGAATCTGCAGGTGTACGCTCTGCCCTTTGCCACCATAAAAGACTTCGTTATGGTTGTATTCCCAGGCTTCACCAAAAGCCTTGGTGGTGGGCATCTGGCCCAGCTGGGCCTCGCCGTTGGGGAAACCGCCCCCCATGGCTTCCCAGTTCTTGGGCGTGCCCAGACCGGGCATGGTATTGACGGTATTGAAAAGCATGTACTCCTGCCCTTCATCACGGGTCCAAAGGGTCTTGCAGGCAACGGAGCAGGTGTGGCAGCCAATGCATTTGTTGAGGTCAAGAACCATCGCCATCTGGCGTTTTGCTGTGCTCATCTTGATTTCCTAGGCTGGTTGATCAGAATCCGGAGCCTTCGAGGCTACCGGTGAAAATGTGCCGAAATAAGCGCGAACCTGGCCTTACTGGCCAGCAATTTCCAGCGGACGCCAGTCGCCAGAGTAGGCTTTGAGACCACCACGCTCCTGCTGACCACCTTCCCAGATGGCCAGACCAAAACGACTGGCCTGCCCCGGTTGCAGCTGGATGACGTTGGGGGAATCCACACTCTTGAAGGCGCGAACAATCACAATGGTCCAGCGACCATCCTTCCAGCTGGCACTGGTGCGCACACCACTTTTATCGACAATCTGGCTGCTGCCCGGCCCCTCGGCAACCACCTGGTAACCCGTACCCTTGTCATCAGCACGCCAGTACCAGGCCGCCATCGGCAGCTCGGGCGCACCCATGGTCATCAGCGGCGTGTCTTCGTGCAGCGGCAAAGCCACCGCCGCTGCATCCGGCCAAACACTGTTGTCACCATGACTGGTGTTGTGATTGGCATCCGACCAGCTCAAATGAAACGCCAAAAATTCACCATTGTGCAAAGCCCGCAGATCAACCTTGCTGGTCGCACCAATCTTCTTGTGTTCCCATGTGTTGCGAATCGCCGCCGTCGGCTGCATCGCCCACGGCGTACCCTGCAGCGGTACCTGCTCAACCGCAGATTGCTGCCATACCCCGTCTTCCGCAGCCAGCAGCTGCTCCACTGTCGCTGTCGATGTGTAGTTGACTTTCACTGGTGCTCCCCTAGTAGTTTGCTGACAAACCGAAGACGAAAAAAAACATCCTCATTCGGCAAAAAATCATTTTAACTTGTTGACGCCGGCCATCCTCATCAAAAAAGCACATGGAACCTCATGTCATTCACGTCATGGATCATTGGAAGCCAGGCTTTCAGGGACCCAGAACAAACCGCAGAATGCAATGAACCCGGCCTTCTTGGCAGCGGCGCTTGCAAGCGCGTCGCGGATGTTAACACGCACTATTTATAGGGTCGCAGAGCTTTCCCCAGATTGGGTAAAGATAACAGGCTATTTTTTCTCATGCCCTTCATCAACCTTGGGCAGTTTTGACAGCACATCGATCAGCGCCTGGGCCGAAGGCAGCAAGGATTCAATGGAATCAAAGAGAAAATGCTCGAAATGCTTGGCAACCTCGGGCGTCAGATAGATATGCCCCTTTTCGTTCTTGTACACCCAGCCCTTCTTGATCAGCATGTCGATCTTGCGCCGCACGGTCTCGCGGGGAATCCCCGTTGCATCGCTGATGGAAAGCGCATTGCAGGGGCGCATCAAGCGTTGATGCTCGGATACATCGGTCAGGACATCTTCCGAGGCATCACTGTCTTTTTCGGCATCGAAAAAATAACCAACATTGCGCGTGCCGATCTCGCCAAGCACCAGATTCAACAGCATGTCGCCGCCAAATTCCCGGTAGATGCTGCGCATGTAGGGCACGGTAAACCGCGAAAAGAGATAAGCCGCACGAAAATAGTGTTGCTCGAACTCTGCCGGATCAATTTTCAGGGACATGTCGGACAGTTCAACTCAGCATGGGTCTGAAGTTTCACGCGCCTGCCCCGGCGCGGGCGGCGAGCACGTACAAGCCAATGATGCAGGCGAAGCCCGCCGTCCATGCCAGCGAGCGCAGCAACGCGCGGTTCATCAGGTAACAAAGGCCATACGCTACACGAAAACCGATGAACATGCAGGCCAGCAAGTCGATCGATGCCTGCTCTGCATGACACCCCTGGGCGATCAGCACGGCTGCCGCAAACGGGGCAAAGGCCTCCCAGGAATTCTGCTGCGCCCAGTCGGCACGCTGACGCCAGCCAACCCTGGCCAGCAGACGTGGACTGGCATTGTCGTAGTTCGGATCCGTCTTCGACAAGGTGCTCCAGACATAGGGCAACAACGTCGCAATCAACACACACCAAAGCGCCAGCGTCATGACATGCCTCCATGCATTACAGATTGATTTCCATACCCTCGCGCGCCAGATGCACGCTCAGCCCCTGCAAATCCGCCTGATGACGAGACAGCGCCTCATTGAACACCGCCTCCAGTTCATCATCACTGCGGGTAGGTTCATGATGCGTGCAGTAGAGCCGCCTGGCACCGACACGCAAGGCCGTGGCTATGGCTGCATCGAAATGGCCATGCCCCCAGCCCCGCTTGGCTTCATATTCCTGAAGCGTATAGGACGCATCGATGATCAACACATCCACGCCACGCATGGCAGCATCAACCTCCGCTTGCTTCTCTTCCATCATGGCCTGGTAGTCCGCGTAATCGGCATCTTCCGGATCATAGATGTTGTAGTAAGGCTCGTGGTCACCGGTGAAGAAAACCGACTTGCCGTTACAGTCGATGCGATAACCAAAATCAATCACCGGATGATTGAGCAGCGAAGCCGTGACCACCGTATCGCCAAGCGCAACGGTTTCGCCTATCGACAGGGTCTGATACTCGATGGCCGCTTTCATTTCGGCTTCCCGCACCGGGAAATAACTGTACTGCAACTGCACATCCATGACCTGCTCGACGCCATTGCCGGACACCGGATCAAAGGCGCCATGCATACGCACGGTGTTGCCTGGAATGAACAACGGCGTGAAAAACGGCAAACCATGGATATGATCCCAATGGCTGTGCGTGATGAAAATGTTCGCCGTGACCGGCAATTCACGCAGCAACTGCTGGGCCAGCGCAAAAATCCCGGTACCCGCATCCAGCACAATCAGGGTACCGTCATCACTGCGAACTTCGATACAGGTCGTGTTGCCACCGTAACGCACGGTTGCCGGGCCCGGCGAAGGAATCGAACCGCGCACGCCCCAGAACTTGACTTTCATCTCAACCCTCCGGTCTGCGCAAAGGCATGCGCATCCTCAACCAGTTTTTTCACATCGCCCAACCCGGCAATGAGCGCATCCAGATCGCTGCCAAAGCGCACCGGCAGCACCTGCGGGCCATCGGCGCTGACCCTGCCCAACGAATCGTAACCAAGCTTCTCGGCGATCAGATCAGCCACAAACAGACATTCGGACAACGGCGTGGCGTGCGGCACGACATGATGATGATCGATACACTCAACCAGATACGCCGGAAACTGCCAACGCTTGACCAGCATCGCCCCGACGAAGGTGTGATCCGTACCGATGACCGCTTCTTCGGCCTTGTGCAGGGAAATATTTTCGTTCGCCGACATTTCCATGGCCTGGCGAAATTCCGGCGCCATATAAAGCGCAAACACCACCTTGCCAAAATCATGCAGCAGACCGGCAATATAACAATCTGTCTGATCCAGCTCACCAGCATATTTTGCAGCCAGCAAGCGCGTCAGATTGGCCGTGACCAGAGAAGACACCAGATAATGCTGCATGTCGAAATCCGCCGCATTGCGCGCAGGCAACATGCCCATGGCGGAAAACGAAAGCGCCAGATTCTTCAGGGTATTCACCCCCAGATAGACCACCGACTGATTGATCGAGGTGATCTTTTTGGGCAGGCCATAATAGGCGGAATTGACGATCTTGAGCACCTTGATGGTGATCACCGGATCTTTTTCGATCACCGCCACCAGATCCTTGGGGCGACAATTGATGTCCCGCGTCAGCTCCAGAATGCGCTGCACACTTTTCGGAAACGCCGGCATACGCTCGACCGCACTGCTCAGGCGCTTGCTCAATTCAACGGAAACCTGCCCCATAAACTCGAAATCTCAGACCATTATTTCTGCTGCATTATAAGGAAGCGCTGCACGAATCGCCGAGTAAATGTGTGGCGTAAATGCGTGGCCTAAATGCAAGGAATAAAGCGTGATCAACAAACGCTGCGCGACGTTTTTGTCGCGACATATAACGCTGCCACAGTGGCAGTTTCCCGCGATTTGAGCTATTCTGCGCACCGCGTGAAATTCGGCAGGCGGCAAAAAGCGGAATGAACATCTGGAAAAGCTGGAAAATCCGGAAAATCATTCCCCATGCCATGCGCAACCTCCGAAAAATTCAGGAAGAGTGGCCGAGCGGTTGAAGGCACCGGTCTTGAAAACCGGCAATGGGCAACCATTCGTGGGTTCGAATCCCACCTCTTCCGCCAG
>JAHRWT010000093.1 GCA_019105045.1 Sterolibacterium sp. | reverse complement strand
ACGGTAACGGATGGTGAAAAAGAGGATGAGGCTCAGGTGACCGTCAGTGTGGGAGCTGCCAATGATGCGCCCGAGGCTCAGCCCGATGCCAACAGTACCGACGAAGACACTACCCTGGTGGTGAATGCTGCCAATGGCGTGATTCAGAATCTTGCCGGCCAGGATAGTGACCCCAACGGTGACAGTCTGAGCGTGAGCGAAATCACATTCGGCACCACGGTTGGCAAGGTCGGCCAGCCGATCGAAGGCGCCTGGGGCACGCTGACGCTGGGCGTTGATGGCAGTTACACCTATGTGCCAAACGCCAATGCGCAGACTCTCAAGGATGGCCAGAGCGTTGCAGACGTCTTTAACTATACCGTCAAGGATCCGGCGGGTCTGACGGCGAGCACGACGCTGACCATCACCGTGACCGGTATCAACGACGCCCCGCAGGTGGCCGACGAGCGGGTGGTGACCGGCAAGGACGCATCCATCACCATTCCGGTACTGGACAACGACAGCGACCCCGAGGGCGACCCGCTGCAGATCATCGAGATCGACGGTCAGCCGGTGTCGGGGGCGCCGGGTACGTCGATTCCGGTGGATAACGGTACGGTAACGCTCACACCTGAGGGCGAGGTGATCTTCACCCCTGACTCAGGTTACGAAGGGCCGGTGACCTTCGAGTACACCGTCAGCGATGGCAGCAAGACCGCCGAGGGCAAGGTGACGGTCATCGTCAGTGACGTGAATAACCCGCCGGTGGCTCGGGATGATAGGGTTGTTGGTCTGGAAGACAGTCCGCTCAACTTTGACCCGCGTTCCAACGATGGCGATAGAGACGGCGACTTGCTGACGATCACGGAGATCAACGGCGAACCGATCGACAAAGACCGGCCCTATACCTTGCCGGGTCAGGGTGTGATAACCATCAACTCGAATGGCAAGCTGACTTTCACTCCCGAGCCGGACTACAACGGAACGTTTGAGTTTGACTACACGATTTCGGATGGCCGTGGTGAAGAAGCCCGGGCAACCGTGCAGGTGGTTATCCAGCCGGTCAATGATCCACCGCTTGCGCCGCCTGTCAGCGTCAATACAGCGTATCAGGTACCCGTGACAGACCGGGTCACAGGCACCGATGTGGATGGCGACGAGCTGACCTATACCGTGACGGCTGGGCCAGACAAAGGCACGGTCATCATTGATCCGGAGACCGGCGTATTCACCTATACGCCGCATCCTGGCGCGACCGGTCAGGATACTTTCTTCGTCACCGTGGCTGATGGCCAGGGCGGGGAGGTAGTGACAACAGTGACCGTGACGATTGGTGAAGCCTCGATTCCACCGGAGCAACTGGTTCAAGAGCCTTTCAGACCGATCGAGCCGCCAGTACTGACGCCGCTCAATCCGCTGGACAATTCGCCTGTGATGCTTGATGCCGGCCCGTATTTTGCGGGTGAACGCTTCAATGACGTGCGTCGCATGGATTTGCCCTTCCATCCGATTGTCTATGTGAATCGTGAGGTTACGCACTCCCAGGCGCTGCGCGCTCAGGATGATCCGCGCGGCTTCAGCGATCCTGCCGCAGTCGAACAGAACCTGGCTGGGCCACGGAGTCTGGGAATGAATCTGGGCGTGGATCGCAACCTGTTCGTGATCCATGCCATTCGTGATTCGCAGCAGACAGCAAGCTTTTTGCAAAATACCGTGCAGGGTCGTTATAGCCGGCTTGGTCTGGGTGGCGATGATCTGCTGGCGCAGCCAGGCTTGTTCCGCAATCAGCACATTGAAGTTTCCGAGCTGCTGGAGTTGCAGCGCAAGAAACTGAAGAAGTCGGCGAGCGAAGCATCTGCCAATGCGGATAATGCCGAACAGGATGCGACCGAACAGGATGCGGCTGAACAGAAGGTTGAGCCGACGGCTCGGCAAGCGCTTCCTGCGGAGCGTTCGGCTCAGTCCGCGCCGCAGCGTCTGGCTGGCGGGGCATCGCCGTCCTTCAGCGAGCAGTTGCGCAAAGGTGCGGCCCGTTTGCCCATGGCACCGCGCAAGGTTTGATTTTGCTGGTTTCTGATTAACGTATCCGACCAATCTTGACTTGAGTAATCGAGGATAAACAATGAAGAACAAGACCCTGAAAACCCGCTTCACTCGTCCGGCATTGCTGGTTGCCGCCTGTTTTTCGGTGGCATTGACCGGTTGCGGTTCGCTGGCTCCCGTGCCTTACAAGGCTGATGAGATCAAGGATCGTGTGGCTCAGGATCGAGTGCAGATGTATGCCGAACAGGAGCCGGTGACAGGCCCCATCACGTTTCACGAGGCAGCGGCGCGGGCGCTCAAGTACAACCTCGATTACAAGCTCAAGCTGATGGAGGGCGCGCTGACCAAGGATCTGCATGATGTTTCTACCTATGAAATGTTGCCGCGCGTGGTGGCCGGAGCCGGCTATGCCTGGCGCAACAATGACTCGGGGGGACGTTCGATTGGCATTGAAGATCGCGTCGAAACACTGCGTCCCTCGACCTCGCAGGAACGCGAGCGTACCCTGTCGAACCTGACTTTTTCCTGGAACGCGCTTGATTTTGGCGTTTCCTACTATCGTGCCCAGCAGAAGGCCGATCAGGTGTTGATGGCCGAAGAGCGTCGCCGCAAGGTGGTGCAGAACGTGTTGCAGGATGTGCGCAACAGTTACTGGCGAGCGCTGGCTGCGCAGAAGCTGATTGGCCGGGTGGATACCCTGCTGGCGCGGGTGAACAAGGCATTGAAACAGGCCAGAAAAATTGAAAAAACGGGTCTGATGCCACAGCCGCAGGTGCTGGCCTATCAGCGTGCCTTGCTGGATGCGGTGAATCTGCTGACCTTGCGTCGTCAGGATCTGGAGCTGGCCCGCTCCGAGCTGAGTGCCTTGATGTCGATTCCGCCGGGAACGACATATACACTGGCCGATGAAAAGGAAGCGCGGCTGCCTGCTGTACCGGACAATATCGAAGAACTGGAGCAGATTGCACTTGAGATGCGTCCGGAGATCATGGAGGAGTGGTATCGCAAGCGGGTGACCGAAAACGATATCAAGGCAGCCAAGCTGCTGCTCTGGCCGAACCTGAGTGTGGATGCCGGCTTCCAGTATGATTCCAACAAATACAACTACAACAGGGACTGGACGGATGCCGGCCTGCGTCTGTCGTGGAATATTCTGAAACTTGCCCAGTATCCGGCACTGGAAACTGCGCTGGAAACCCAGAACAAGACGGATGACATGCGCCGCATGGCCTTGTCGATGGCGGTGTTGACCCAGGTTCGTGTGGGGGTACAGCGTTATGCCCTGGCCCTGTCCGAGCTGGATTTTGCCGAAGACAGCCTGCGTGTCGACCAGCGTCTGTACAACTTCGCCAAGGCCAGCGCGACCGCCCAGGCTGATTCCGAGCTTGAGCTGATTCGTACCGAGGCGCGGACCTTGCTGGCCGAGTATCAGCGCTATACGTCTTATGGCAATGTCCAGGCAGCCTGGGGCCGGGTTTATAACTCGGTTGGTCTGGATGTCCTGCCACAGACGATCAGCAGCAACAATGTGAAGACACTGGCGCAGGCCATGGAAAGCACCATGGAAGACTGGCGGGTGCAGGTGTTCAAGAATGTCCGGCCGGCAAAGTGCCGCTGAGATGTGAACGACGTACCGCAGACACATGATGCGTGATGCGTGGTGCGTGATGCACGCGCCATGCCTGTCTGCTGTGGTGAGCGGCGCCGGCTGACTGATCTCACCGGATGAGATGTTTTACGGGGTGCATGATGATTTCAGCTGTTTCTGGTCTGCGTTCTTCTGTTGTTTTGCTTGCGCTGGCATTGTCCGTGCCGGCGCTGGCGCAATCACCCGTGCCCCCGGCAGGGGGCGCAGGGAGCCGGCCAGCCGTCAAAGCGAGCAACGCTGGCAATGCTGCCAATGCTGCCAGGCCCGCCTCGGTGGCGCCAGTTGAAGATCCCAATGCGATTCGGGTATTGCTTTCGCCAGAACTGGAAACCACGCTGGTTGCCCAGATGGTCGGACGAGTCGCCAGTCTGAAGGCGGAGCTGGGTGGCGCGGTGCAGAAGGGCAAGGTGCTGGTCAGTTTGGATTGCAGCGAAGCTTCGGCACGTCTGAACATGGCTCAGGCCGAATATGCTTCGGCCAGACAGACGCAGGACGTCAAGGAGCGTTTGCGCAAGCTCGATGCGGCAGGGGATGTGGAGGTTTCACTGGCGGCGGCGAATACCGACAAGGCGCAGGCGGCCATTGCCATGAGCCGCGCCCAGCTGGCGCAATGTTCAGTGGTGGCGCCGTTTTCTGGCCGGGTGGTGAAGCTGCACGTCAAGCCGCATCAGGGCGTCAATATTGGAGCACCCTTGCTGGATTTGATCAGCAACGGGCCGCTGAAGCTGCGTCTCAACATTCCTTCACGCTGGCTGCGTCAGGTCAAGGTGGGTACACCCTTTGAAGTCGACATCAATGAAACAGGCCAGACTTATCCGGCCAAGGTAACCTTGATCAATGCCCGTGTCGATGCCGTGGCCCAGACGATAGAGCTTGAGGCCCGCATGGACAAGGCTGAACCCGAGCTGCTGGCCGGCATGAGCGGAATCGCCCGCTTCAAGCAGGTGCAGTAAGCTGCGGACACCGCGGCTATGGCAAGCCGCATTGCGCCGGCGACATTCCTGAATCGAAATGATCCAACAGCAGACATCGCAGGTGACATTGGCTGATTTTGCCGTTCATCTTGAAGCGCGTGCCCGGGCCGCCGGCAATCTGGCGGAGCTGGGTTTCAGCATGGCCAACGATGTGCATAGCGTGCTGCCTTTCCGGCAGGCGCTGGTGCTGGATGCAAAAAGCAAGGCGCTGACGATTTCCGGCCTGGTCAAACTGACCGAAGACAGCCCTTATATTCTTTGGCTGAAGCGCGCCTGGCCGTGGGTGGTGGAAAACCTTTCCGAACATGGCGGCTGGTTTGCGCCCCTGTTGGAACAACTGGCCGCCGCGCCGGATGATGTTGCCGATGGCT
This sequence comes from Sterolibacterium sp., assembly GCA_019105045.1. Classification (GTDB taxonomy): domain Bacteria; phylum Pseudomonadota; class Gammaproteobacteria; order Burkholderiales; family Rhodocyclaceae; genus Sterolibacterium. The sequence goes on along the minus strand of JAHRWT010000093.1, from coordinate 12,314 downwards.
GGGAAGAATGGTGGCCAATCGGCGTGCTGGCCTTGCCCTTGCAACGGCGCGATGGTGAGTTGTTGGGATGGGTGGCCTTCCTGCTGGATCAGCCGCCGTCTGAAGAGCTGATCCATTTGCTTGGGCGCGTCGGCCAGACCTGGGCTTACTGCTGGGAAATGTTGGCCGGCAAGCCTCGTCGCGGTCTCAAGGCGCGTTGGCAGGGCTTGAGCAAATGGCAGCAGCGGATCGTTCTGGCGGCGGTGCTGGTGTTCTTGCTGTTGCCGGTGCGGCAAACGGCTTTGGCGCCCGCAGAGGTGGTGGCGGCCGATGCCATGGCCATCACGGCGGCGCTCGATGGCGTGGTGAAAACCATCCATGTGCGGCCGAATCAGGCCGTCCGGGCCGGAGATCGGCTGTTTTCGCTGGATGACACTACGTTGCGCAACCGTCTGGAAGTGGCCAGGAAATCAGTTGCCGTGGCGGATGCTGAATTGCAGGCAGCGACGCAAATGGCTTTTGATGACAGCCGCAGCAAATCCGAACTGGCCGCCCTGACGGGTCGCGCCCAGGAAAAACGAGCCGAGCTGATTGCCGTGGAAGCGCAACTGGCGCGCGTCGACGCCTTGGCGCCTTACGACGGCATCGCTGTATTTGCCGATCCTGACGATTGGCAAGGTCGTCCGGTGGTGACGGGTGAGCGCATCATGCTGCTGGCCAATCCGGCCAAACCGGCCTTGCTTGTGCATCTGCCGGTGGCTGATGCGATCAGCCTGGATGTGGGGGCGCCGGTCAAGTTCTTCCTGACCGTGCGGCCACTGTCGCTGCTGAGTGGGCAGGTCAGTGAAACCAGTTATCAGGCCAGTCTGGAGAGCGATGGCGTGGTCAGCTATCGTCTGCGCGCCACTTTGAATGAGAAGGATGCGCGCATCGGTTTGCGTGGTACGGCCAAGCTTTATGGCGGCTGGGTGACTCTGGGCTATTACGTCATGCGCCGGCCGCTGGCCAAACTGCGGGAATTGAGCGGTTGGTAGACGGGTCGAAGGATGGAAGCGGATTGACCATGAGCCAGCTTGCCATGACTGAAGTGCCGATGCCGCAGGCGCTGCGCCAGGATCTGCGGCTCTATGAATCCGCTCCGGGAGCGGATGGCGGACCCAGTTGGGCGATTCAGGACCCGGCCAGCAACCGGTTTTTCCGGATCGGCTGGCTGGAGTATGAGTGTCTGTTGCGCTGGCCGGGTCGGCCCGAGGCGATTGCCGCAGATATTGAAGCGGCCACGCCGCTGGCCGTCGATGCTGAACAGGTCGCCGAATTTGCCCGTTTTCTGGAGGTGCATCAGCTGGCGCTGCCTTCTGCCGAAACCCGGCAGCGGATAAAAAAACAGGCCCGCGAGCCTGGCTGGCGGCATTGGCGCTGGTGGTTGCACAACTATCTGTTTTTTCGCATCCCGTTGCTGCGGCCGCAGCGGTTTCTGAACAGACTGACGCCGTTGCTGGCTCCCTTGTTCACGCCCGCTGCGCTGTTTCTTTTTGTGGCGGCAACCCTGCTCGGGCTGGTGCTGGTGGCGCGACAGTGGGAGCAGTTCACGCATAGCGTGCTGGATAGTCTGACGCTCACCGGCCTATTGGGTTTTCTGCTTGCCCTGGTCATTTCAAAAAGCCTGCATGAGCTGGGTCATGCTGTGGTGGCGACCCGCTTTGGCGTGCGGGTGGCCCATATGGGCATAGCCTTTCTGGTGCTGTGGCCGATGCTGTATACCGATACGGGGGAGTCCTGGCGCTTGCGCTCGCACCGGCAGCGGCTGGCGATTTCGCTTGCCGGCATCACCGTGGAACTCGGCCTGGCTGCGCTGGCAACTCTGGCCTGGGTGTTGCTCGATGATGGCGCCTTGCGTCAGGCGGCGCTGTATCTGGCGACGACGGGCTGGCTGCTCTCCCTGACGCTGAATGCCAGTCCCTTCATGCGGTTTGACGGTTATTTCATTCTTTCGGACTTGCTCGATTTTCCCAATCTGCACGAACGTGCCGGCGCTCTGGCGCGTGTCTGGTTGCGGCGCCAGTTGCTGGGCCTGGCCGATCCCTGGCCGGAAGAATTGTCGCAAAACAATCGGCGGATGCTGATTGCGTTTGCATTCATGACCTGGATTTATCGGTTGGTGGTCTTTCTCGGGATCGCCTTGATGGTGTATTTCCTTTTTTTCAAGGCGCTGGGGATTTTTTTGATGCTGGTCGAGCTGGTCTGGTTCATTGCGCGCCCGATCTGGTCGGAGATGTCTGTGTGGAAAAAACGTTGGCCTGAAGTGCGCATGCGGCGACAAAGGCTGATCCATGGCGTGTTGGCCGGCGTTTTTCTGTTGCTGTTGTTGCCTTGGCCCTACCGGGTGGCTTCTCATGGTTATGTCCATGCCGAGCGTCAGCAGCTGGTGTTTGCGCCTTTTCCGGCTGAGCTCGTCGAGCTGCGTCAGGCGGGCGCGGTCGGCAGTGGCGAAACCCTGGTGGTATTCACCACGCCTGACCTGCTGGCGCGCCAGACACACGTGGAAGCCAGCACGGCAGCGCTGACGCGGCGTCTGGCCGGTTTGCTGGAACTTGATGGCGGCATGAACAAGCAGCTTGCCTTGACCCAGCAGCTTGATGAGCAACATGCCGAATTGCGCGGGCTTGTCGAGGAGGCCGGGCGTCTGGCCATTCATGCCGAGTTCGCCGGACAATGGCGCGATCCTTCCGTCTTGTTGCGGCCGGGCACCTGGCTGGGGGTGCGAGAAGCCGTGGGCATTTTGATTGATCCGCAAAGCTGGGTGGTCGATGCCTATGTCGAACAACGTCTGGTTGATCGCATTGCGCCGGGGGCCCAGGCGAGTTTTCTGCCGCAGAACAGTTTACGGGCTCTTGCCGGTACAGTGCTGGAAGTCGATACGGTGCGCAGCCCCCGTTTGCCTCACACCATGCTGGACAGCCGTCATGGCGGTTATTTCAATACCTTGCCGGATGGCCGCGAGGCAACGCCCAGTGAAGCACTTTATCGGGTACGGATACGTTTGCATGACGTGCCGGATGAAATCCGCGAAATGCGCGGCAACGTGCATATCGCAGGCCAGCCGCGCAGCCTGTTGTGGGAAGGCGTCAAAGGTGCGCTGGCGACGCTGATCAGGGAAAGTGGATTTTGAGGAGAGAGGATCGTTGATCCTGGCGCTGCAGTGGAGCGGCAGATCATTCCGGTTGTCCCAGCCTGGCGGGTAACTCGTTGCGGGCGCGCTCGCGCAGTGTATTGAGCAGCTGTTCGCCGAGCTGGTCCAGGGTGTTGGCCAGCATTTGCGGCAGCACTTCTTCCAGCCAGTCTTCGAGAACTTTGCCGCTGTGTGCGGGCGATGCGTCGGTGCGTGCCAGGGTCACGGCCTCTGCGGTGTGGCCGGGTGTGACGATGTCGGTCAATACCGGAAAATCCGGTTCGTCAGAGGGGGCGCTGGTTTCGTGGTCTGCTGTTTCAGGGCGCAATGATCTGGCTTCGCCCAGGTTGAGGCTGGAAGCAAAGTTGCGACGACGCATGAGGGCATCGGCCTGATCAAGCAGGGGATCGGTTGTGCTGCTGTCGTTGTCGGTTTCGCTCATGTCATCAGGTTCATTGTGTGATTGACGCGTCATCCGCAGTGTGCAATGGCGATTTTTGCAGGTCGATATATTCGATGGTGTGGCCCTGGTCGCGGTAATGACGCGCGCGCTCGCGTGCGGGCAGGCGAGTGGCGGCTTCCTGGCTGATGATTTCGACGAGCTGCGTGAAACGCGTGAATTCTGGCGGCAGTTCATCGGCAAGATTGAGCAGTGTATTGCCGTGCAGCGGGCCGAGGCCGCTCAGTTCATCGGCTGTCGTGGCAATGGTCACAGGCGTTTCCGTCGCCAGCGGGGAGTGCGCACGGCAATGCGGCAGAAAGCTGGTAGCCGGTGTTGTCCAGAGCAACAGATCCAGACGCTCGGCAAATTGATGGTCCGGGCTGTAGATGGCGATCGGCAGATTGCCTGCATCGCAGGCCTGCCTCAGCCAGGCGGCGGCGGCGTGCAGGCGGTCTGCCGCGTTGTGCAGGAACAGCACTTGGGTCACGTTGGCTTCTGCGCTGGATGAATGAGTCAGTGTTTTCCTTGTGCCCGGGCCATCAGGAAATGTGTCAGCAAAGGCACGGGACGGCCGGTCGCACCTTTTTTCTCGCCGGATTGCCAGGCCGTACCGGCGATGTCCAGGTGGGCCCAGTGGAATTTTTTGGTGAACCGGGCCAGAAAGCTGGCTGCCGTGATGGTGCCGGCGGCTCGGCCACCGATGTTGGCCATGTCGGCAAACGGGCTTTTCAGTTGTTCTTGATAGTCTTCCCAGAGTGGCAGCTGCCAGGCGCGGTCGTAGGCGGCTTGTCCGGAGTTCAGCAAATCGCGGGCCAGCGCGTCGTCATTGGCCAGCAGTCCGCTGGCCACATGTCCCAGGGCGATCACGCAGGCACCAGTCAGGGTGGCGATGTCGATGACGCAGGCAGGATCAAAGCGTTCGGCATAGGTGAGTGCATCGCAAAGAATCAAGCGGCCTTCGGCGTCGGTATTGAGGATTTCTATGGTTTGGCCAGACAGTGATGTGACGATGTCGCCAGGGCGGCTGGCGTTGCCTCCCGGCATGTTTTCCGTGGCCGGAATGAGGCCGATGACATTCAGCTTGAGTCCCATCCGGGCGATGCTTTTCATGGTGCCAAGTACGCTGGCCGCACCGCACATGTCGTACTTCATCTCGTCCATTTCGGGACCGGGTTTGAGCGAGATGCCGCCACTGTCAAATGTGACGCCCTTGCCAACCAGAACCACAGGCTTGGCGGCGCTTTTGTCACCGCTGTATTGCAGCGTGATGAATTTGGGTGCCTGCCGGGTGCCGCGCGCGACGGAAAGCAGCGAGCCCATGCCAAGTTTTTCCATGTCTTCACGTTCGAGGATATTGACCTTGAGCGGCAGGGATTGGGCGAGTGCCAGGGCCTGCTCGGCAAGGTAGCCTGGCGTGCAGATATTGCCGGGCATGTTGCCGAGATCTTTGCAGAGATTCATGCCGGCTGCGATGGCCTGACCTTCTTCCAGCGCTTTTTCGGCGGCGGCAAGATCACTGCGGCTTTCCACCGCCAGTGTCAGCTTGCGCAGCGGGCGGCGGACTTCGTCTTTCTTGGATTTGTACTGATCAAAGCGATAAAGCGTTTCTGCCACAATCAGTGCGGTTTGACGGATGCGCCAGGATAGATCGCATTTTTTTACGGTCAGTTCGGTGAGCGTGATGGTGGCATCGAAGGCGCCAATTTCGTTGAGGGTGCGGATGGTCGTGGCAATGGCGGTCCGGAATTCCTTTTCGCGGAATTCTTTTTCCTTGCCCAGGCCGACCAGCAGGATGCGGTCGCACAGCGTGCCGGGAACATTGTGGAGCAGCAGGCTGGTGCCGGATTTTCCTTCCAGGTCGCCTCGCCGCAGCAGGTCGGAAATGTAGTTGTTGCTGGCCTTGTTGAGAATTTCTCCGGGTAAGGTCAGTTTACGCGGTTCAAAGACGCCGACGACGACACAGGCGCTGCGCTGCTTCTCGGGGCTGCCGCTTTTTATGCTAAATTCCATGGATTTACTGCTCCTTGTCGGTCACTTTGGGGACGGTGCATGCAACGTGCCAGCGGTGGCCTGCATCACGATTTTGTGAAAATCACTGAACTTTTTGATTATCACTAGATTTTTCCGCAAAAGTCAAAGTCAAAATGATTTATCAGCGTGTGGCCCTGCGCGAGTTCGCAAACACTGCCGTTGCCGTTTTCGTTGCCTTGCTTGCCATCATGCTGACAACCCAGCTGATCCGCCTGCTGGCCGAGGCGGCAGGCGGCAAGCTGGCTTCGGAAGCCGTGCTGGCATTGATGGGTTTTGCGACCGTCGGTTATTTGCCGACCCTGCTGTCGCTGTCACTGTTCATTGCCGTATTGCTGTCGCTGGCGCGGGCCTATCGTGATTCTGAAATGGTGGTCTGGTTTTCCAGTGGCTTGTCATTGGCTGCCTGGTTGCGTCCGGTGTTGCTGTTTGCGGTACCGATAGTCATCATCATTGCGGTGCTGTCGATTTTTCTGTCGCCCTGGGCCTTGTCCAAAAGCCAGGAGTTTCGCCAGAAAATGCAGTCACGGGATGATGCTTCGCAGGTTGCGCCGGGTAGCTTCAAGGAATCCGCCATGGCCGATCGTGTGTTTTTCGTTGAGGCCGTGGCCGGTGATGAAAAACAGGTCAGGAATGTGTTCATCAGCTCTGTGCAGCATGGCAGGCTGGGTGTGATGGCGGCAGCCAAAGGCTATCAGCAGACTTTGGACAATGGCGATCGCTTTCTGGTGCTGGAAAACGGACGCCGCTATGAAGGCGTTCCCGGTCAGGCCGACTACCGGGTCATGGCCTTTGAGCGTTACGCGGTGCGTATCGAAACACGCGAATCGCAAGGCTTTGTCGATACGCCCAAAACCCTGCCGCCACAAAAGTTGCTGGATGATCCGACCCCGGCCAATCTGGGGCAGATCGTCTGGCGCATTGGCGCGCCACTGGCGGCGCTGGTGCTGGCCTTGCTGGCAATTCCCCTGTCCTTTGTCAATCCGCGCGCCGGGCGTGCCAATAATTTGATTTTTGCCATTTTCATTTACATGATCTACAGCAATCTGATCAGCATCAGTCAGGCCTGGGTTTCACAGGGGCGGCTGAGTTTCGGCTGGGGCATCTGGGTTGTTCATGCGGCGGCAGTGGTGTTGCTGTTGCTGCTGTTTTACCGGCGGCAGGTGCTGTTTTCCTGGAGGCGGTTATGGCGTTGAAAGTCTATGAGCGCTATCTGGCTCGGGAAATCTACCTCGGCACGACACTGGTGCTGCTCGCTTTTCTGCTGCTCTTTGGTTTTTTCGATCTGGTTCATGAGCTCGAGGATGTCGGCAAGAATGGCTATGGACTGCCCCATGCGCTGGGCTTTGTGCTGCTGACATTGCCCGGGCGGGTGTATGAGCTGTTTCCTGTGGCGGTATTGATTGGTTCCCTGTACGCGCTGACTCTGCTGGCGCGACATTCGGAAATCATCATATTGCGCGCTTCGGGTTTATCCACGCGCCGTTTGCTGGTGACTTTGAGCAAGCTGGGGCTGGGCTTTGTGGTGCTTGTTTTTCTGGTGGGCGAGTTTTTGGCGCCGCCCGCCGAGAATCTGGCTCGGCAGTTGCAATTGAAGACACGGAGTCCCGTGGTCGGGCAGGAGTTTCGTTCCGGCGTGTGGGTCAAGGATGAGCGCAATTTTGTCAATGTGCGCGATATGCGGCCGGATGGTCGCTTGCATGATGTGCGGATTTTTGCGTTTGATGAGCGTTATCAATTGCAATCGATCAGCGAGGCTCGGGAGGCCAGATATGTCACAGCTGGCGATTGGCAACTGGAGCAGGTCATGCAGACGAGTTTTGCCAACGATCGTACCGAAGTCCGGCAATTTCCGTCGCTATCCTGGAAATCGGCATTGACGCCGGACATTCTGTCGGTACTGATGGTGGTTCCCGAACGTATGTCATTTGTCCAGCTCTGGCAGTACATTCGTCACCTTGAGGGAAATCAGCAGAAGGCGCAGCGTTACCAGATCGCGTTGTGGAAAAAACTGATTTATCCATTGGCTGTCCTGGTCATGATGGTGCTGGCTCTGCCATTTGCCTATCTGCAGGATCGCATGGGGGGGGTGAGCATCAAGATTTTTGCCGGCGTCATGCTGGGAATCGCTTTTCACATGCTCAATGGTCTGTTTTCCAGTCTGGGTGCCATCAACAACTGGCCGCCATTCTGGTCGGCCATCACGCCCGGCGCGATTTTTTTGCTGGCGGCGGCGGGCTTGCTATGGTGGTCCGAGCGTCGGTAATCAGCTTCAGACGTGTCCCTGCCAGGCGGTCGTGTAGAAATTGACCTTCGCGATCAACCAGCGCCCAGAGCAGGCCCAGGCCGGCCGGGAGTATTGACAGCCAGCTCAGGCCGTGACGCAACAGGGCCCGTTGCGGGCTGATGCCTGTAGCAGCAGTTTGATTTCTGGCGCAAACCAGGTGAATTTTCCAGGTTTTCATGGCCAGCGTCTGTCTGCCTTGGCTCCAGAACCAGACAAAATAGGCGGCCAGTACGCATTCGAGATGCAGCCACGCCAGCCAGGGGGCGGCCGTCTTGCCGGTGTGTTGGGCGTAGAGTGTTTGCGGCAGGAGAACCAGTACGCTGATGACGCCGATCAGCAGCAAGGCTTCGTAGAGCATGCTGGCCAGACGGCGGGGCAGGGAGGGGGTGTCGGTGGGTGACATGGATAAAACGATGCGCGGCATCTGGCAAGAAAAGTTTGTCGGGATGGCGCCTGTTGTTGCTGACCGGTGAGTTTCTTTGGTGAATTTTGCTTTAAACCTTGACCAAATTCGTTGTAACCAGTAATGTGGCACGTTTCACATTTTTAATGTGCTTGGAGAGTGGGATGTTTGTGGACAGCAAGAAAGCCATGGAATCCGGCGCCAGGTGCGAGCAGGAAGACATCGCCGTGGAAAAGAAGACGCTCTTGACTGGTGCCGAGATTGTAATCAAGTGTTTGCAGGAAGAAAAAGTCGACTATGTGTTCGGCTATCCGGGCGGCGCCGTGCTGTTCATCTACGATGAACTGTTCAAACAGGATCAAATAAAGCATATCCTCGTTCGCCACGAACAGGCCGCCGTCCATGCGGCGGACGCTTATTCGCGCTCATCGAACAAGACCGGTGTGTGCATGGTGACCTCCGGTCCCGGTGTGACCAACGCCGTGACCGGCATTGCCACGGCGCACATGGATTCGATCCCGATGGTGGTCATCTCCGGCCAAGTGCCGACGCACTATATCGGCCAGGATGCTTTTCAGGAGGCCGATACCGTCGGCATCACGCGGCCCTGCGTCAAGCACAACTTCCTGGTCAAGGATGTGCGGGATATCGCCGATACCATCAAGAAAGCGTTCTACATCGCCAAGACCGGCCGTCCTGGCCCCGTGCTGGTGGATATTCCCAAGGACCTGACGGCGCAGAAGTGCGAATTCAGCTATCCCAAGACGGTCTCCATGCGTTCCTACAATCCGGTGGTCAAGGGCCATGCCGGACAGATCAAGAAAGCTCTGCAGCTGCTGATGTCGGCCAAGCGGCCGATGGTGTATGCCGGCGGTGGCGTGATCCTGGCCGATACGGCTGACAAGCTGACGGAGCTGGTGCATACGCTGAACCTGCCGATCACCAATACCCTGATGGGCTTGGGCGGCTACCCAGCAACGGACAAACAATTCCTGGGTATGCTCGGTATGCACGGTACGGTCGAAGCCAACATGGCCGTGCAGAATTGCGATGTGCTGCTGGCCATTGGCGCGCGTTTCGATGACCGAGTGATCGGCAATCCGGAGCACTTCAACCAGGTGGAGCGCAAGATCATTCATATCGACATCGATCCATCGTCGATTTCCAAGCGCGTCAAGGTGGATATTCCCATTGTCGGCCATCTTTCCGATGTGCTGGGCGAGATGCTCAAGCAGATCAAGGCCAGCGAGACCCGGCCCAATGCCAAGGCGCTGGCTGCCTGGTGGGAGGAGATCGAAGGCTGGCGCGCACGCAAGTGCATGAAGTACAAGCAGGGCAGCAAGCTGATCATGCCGCAGTACGTCATCGAGAAACTCTACGAAGTGACCGGTGGTGATGCCATCGTGACCTCGGATGTTGGCCAGCACCAGATGTGGGCGGCTCAGTACTACAAGTTCGACAAGCCGCGTCGCTGGTTGAATTCTGGTGGTTTGGGCACCATGGGTTTCGGTCTGCCTGCCGCCATGGGCGCGCGCTTCGCCAATCCCAAGGCCACCGTGGCCTGCGTCACGGGCGAAGCCTCGATCCAGATGAATATTCAGGAGCTGTCGACCTGCAAGCAGTTCCGTCTGCCGATCAAGATCATCAATCTCAACAACCGCTATCTGGGCATGGTGCGCCAGTGGCAGGAGATGTTCCACGGCAACCGCTATTCGGAATCCTATGTCGATGCGCTGCCTGATTTCGTCAAGCTGGCCGAGGCCTATGGTCATGTCGGTATGCACATCGAGAAGCCGGAAGATGTCGAGCCGGCCTTGCGTGAAGCGTTTACCCGGCACAAGAATGATCTGGTCTTCCTGAATTTCTATACCGATCAGACTGCCAATGTCTTCCCCATGGTGGCTGCTGGCAAGGGATTGTCGGAAATGATTCTGGCCGAAGATCTGTAAGGGAATCCCATGCGACACATTATTTCTATCCTTCTGGAAAATGAATCTGGCGCGCTGTCCCAGGTTTCCGGCCTGTTTTCGGCACGCGCCTACAACATCGAATCCCTGACGGTGGCGCCGACTGAAGATCCTTCGCTCTCACGCATGACCATCGTCAGCGTGGGCTCGGACGATGTCATTGAGCAAATCACCAAGCAGCTCAACAAACTGATCAATGTGGTCAAAGTGGTTGATCTGTCGGAAGCACCGCATGTCGAGCGTGAGCTGATGCTGGTCAAGGTGCGCGCGACGGGCAAGGATCGTGAGGAAATGAAGCGCATGTCCGATATTTTTCGCGGCCATATCGTCGATGTCACCGATTCGACCTATGTCATTGAGCTGACCGGGGATGATGTCAAGCTGGATGCTTTCCTGCAGGCCATTGATCCAGCCTTGATCCTGGAGACGGTACGTACCGGCATTTGCGGTATCGGGCGTGGTGATCGAATTCTCAAAGTTTAACCAAGTGCTTGCCCCTCTCTGCTGCAAGGCAGTGTCGGGCAAAACTTCTCGTGGTTTGCGCGACAGCAGTATTTTCGGTAATTGAAACTCAGCATTCGAAAGGAAGACAATGAAGGTTTATTACGACAAGGACGCGGATCTTTCCCTCATCAAAGGCAAGCAGGTCACCATCGTGGGCTATGGCTCGCAAGGCCATGCCCATGCTCAGAACCTCAAGGAGTCCGGGGTCAATGTCACCGTCGGCTTGCGCAAGAGCGGCGCTTCCTGGAAAAAGGCTGAAGCCGCCGGCCTCAAGGTTGAAGAAGTCGCCGCTGCGGTGAAGAATGCCGATGTCGTGATGATCCTGCTGCCTGATGAAAACATCCCGCAGGTCTATAACGACGAAATCGCCGCCAATATGAAGCAGGGCGCGGCCCTGGCTTTTGCACACGGCTTCAACGTGCATTACAACCAGGTGGTGCCGCGTGAGGACGTTGACGTCATCATGATCGCACCCAAGGGGCCCGGTCATACCGTGCGTTCCGAATACCTCAAGGGCGGCGGTGTGCCGACTCTGATCGCTGTCTATCAGGATAAATCCGGCAAGGCCAAGGACATTGCCCTGTCGTATGCCGCAGCCAATGGCGGTACCAAGGGTGGCGTGATCGAAACCAATTTTCGCGAAGAAACCGAAACCGATCTGTTCGGTGAGCAGGCCGTGCTTTGTGGCGGCGCCGTCGAGCTGGTCAAGGCCGGTTTTGAAACTCTGGTGGATGCCGGCTATGCACCGGAAATGGCTTATTTCGAGTGCCTGCACGAGCTCAAGCTGATCGTCGATTTGATGTACGAAGGCGGCATCGCCAACATGAACTACTCGATTTCCAACAATGCCGAGTATGGCGAGTATGTCACCGGTACCCGGGTCATCAATGATGCCAGTCGTGCTGCCATGCGTGAGTGTCTGCAGAACATCCAGAACGGCGCCTACGCCAAGCAGTTCATCCTCGAAGGTCGTACCAACTACCCCGAAATGACCGCCCGTCGCCGTCTGAATGCCGAGCATCCGATCGAAGTCGTTGGTGGCAAGCTGCGCGACATGATGCCCTGGATCAAGAAAAACAAGTTGGTCGATCAGACCAAAAACTGATGAGGTGATAGGGGCCTTTGGCCCGGACGTTGCAGTGCCTGACGGCTTTGCAATGTGACGGGACATCGGCCCTGTTTTTATTTATGGCAACTTATCCGCATCCTTTGATTGCCCGTGAGGGCTGGCCTTTCATTGCCGGCAGCCTGCTGGTGGCCGTGCTGGTCACCTGGCTGGCAGGCGGGCTGTGGGCCGTTGTGCCCTGGCTGGCTTTTGTTTTTTGCCTGCAATTCTTTCGCGATCCGGCGCGGCCGATTCCGGGAGATGGCCACAGCGTGCTGTCTCCAGCGGATGGCCGCATTGTTGCCATTGAACCGGTACGTGATCCTTGGCTGGAACGCGAGGCACTGAAAGTCAGCGTGTTCATGAACGTTTTCAACGTGCATTCCAATCGCAGCCCGGTGGATGGCGAGGTCAGGCAGCGTTGGTATCA